>JBFYPP010000001.1:0-40140 GCA_041303255.1 Chitinophagia bacterium
CCAGGAAACTAAGTACATCATTTAAAGATAAATTAAGAGAAGATGGTATAAAACTGAGGTTTTTCAACCCTATTTTTAAAAGCGAACGATTTTACTTTGGCAGAAGGCTTCATCATAAAATTGTAGTCTGCGATGGCACTATCGCATTGGTGGGTGGAATTAATATTTCAAACAGATACAATGATTTGCCAGGTAATCCAGCATGGCTTGATTGGGCAATTCAAATTAGGGGTGATGTCGCCTATGAACTTCACAAACTTTGCAATCAATTTTATTCGAAATGGAACAACGACACGATTGATCTAGATAGAAAAGAGGTTCTGGAAAATATTGACCTCTCTCTGCATTGTGCTGTACGTATTAGAAGAAATGATTGGGTGATGAACAAGAATCAAATTTCCGCAAGTTATATGGAGATGTTGAAAAATGCCCAAGATGAAATTATTATTATGTCGAGCTATTTTATCCCCAGCAGCTTTATTCGCATGAGTATGGTGCAGGCCATCAACAGAGGCGTAAAAATTAAACTGATACTCGCAGCAATCTCTGATATAGGAATTGCCAAATATACAGAAAGGTACCTATACGCTTGGGCACTTAGACAAGGCATCGAAATCTTTGAATACAAAAAAAATGTGCTACACGGAAAAATAGCGGTATGTGACAAACGAATTGTTACCATCGGCTCATACAATATAAATGACATCAGCGCGCTTGCAAGCATCGAATTAAATGTAGACGTAGAAGAGCAACAGTTTGCAAATACGGTTACCTCAGCGCTCAAAGAGATTATCCAAAGAGATTGCAACAAAATCAACCCAAAAACCTTTAATACATCTCAACCTATTTTTGAAAAACTCCTTCAATGGATATCGTATCGAACATTTCGTCTTGTTTTTAGGTTATTTACTTTCTACTTTACAAAACAGCGAAAATGAAAATGAGAAAAAAAAGCGATTTACCCGAAAAGATTTGTCCGGCTTGCAACAGACCTTTTAATTGGAGAAAAAAATGGGAAAAGAACTGGAATGAGGTAGTTTACTGTAGTGACAAGTGCAGAAAAAACAAAAGCAATAATCATAAGTAGGCATGACCAAAATCATGGTACAAGAAATTCACCATTTCTATATTTAGAAAAAGCTAAAACCCATGAATGGCGAACTGAATGAACAGCAGATCAACAATATACTAGCCAGTCAGGCAATTGGAAGAATCGCTTGTTGTGATAATCAATACCCTTACATAGTTCCACTTACCTACTCATTTGATGGAAAATTCATCTATAGCCAATCCATAGAGGGAAAGAAGCTAGAACTACTTCGAAAAAATCCAAATGTTTGCTTTGAGGTAGATGTGTCAAATGACATGTCTAATTGGCAAAGTGCAGTTGTTTATGGCCAATTTGAGGAGCTAGAAGGTGAAGATGCCGCTCTTGCTCGAGAACTTTTGTTCAATAAAGTAATACCGCTGTTGACCTCCTCCACCATACACGAACATGAACATTGTGAAGGAAAGGGGCATGAATTGTCTGATAAAAACAGAGTAAAGCCCATCATGTTTAGAATAAAAATTAACGAGAAAACCGGACGTTTTGAGAAACGATAATTGAAACATCATGCTTTTCAAAAACAGGAAGGATGCCCGAATGCAATTGGCCAGCACCACCAAAGATGGCGTTTTCAAACAAATGAATTAATGGTTTTATCTTAAAAATATTAAGTATTTTTACTTACAAGTTTTATCTCGATAAGAATTTTCTTTTTCATTCGAAGTAACCCCCAATTTAAAATATGGATTTCAAGAGGCTGAACAACATGACTGGTAAAGATCCTGTTTTAAATAGAAGAATCACTTCTATATTTATCAATGATTATGAGAATTTCTTGCACCTATTTTCTGAACTTCCCAATACCAGCGACTTAACTGAACTCAATTTTCTAATTCATAAAAACAGTCCCAGTTTCATGATTTTTGAACTTGAATCAATTTTGGCTGGTTACACCGCGCTTGTTGAAAAGAAAATTAAAGGAGAAGAAATCACCAAAGACAATACCGAGTTTCAGCATTTAATTGACGATACAAAACTAAAAATCCAAAGCTTAAGGAATTTTCTTGCTCAGCTAAACTAATCTTTAGTTCCCGTAAAACTTATTGTAAGCTTCTACCCTATTGTTTACATGAAGCTTTTTGTAAATATTGTAGACATGCTTTCGCACTGTCTCTTGTGCAATACCAAGTTCCACAGCAATTTCTTTATAGAGAAGACCTTTTACCAATAATTCTAACAATTCATATTCACGGGCAGATAAACACTCAAGACGCTGTACTTCTCTATCTGTTTCTTTTTGCTGAAAACTATCGACAACTTTTTTTGCAATCCTTCCACTCATTGGAGCTCCACCTTCTTTTAACTCTTTAATAGCAGCAATCAACTCATCCGGTTTGGTATCCTTCAATACATATCCACTAGCTCCAACTGAGAGTGCTTCAAATATCTTATCCGCCTCTTCATGGACAGTACACATCATGAACTGAATGCTTGGAAATTGTTTTTTTAAATGCTTTACAGCACTGATACCAGAAATTTTTCCCAGGTCGATATCCATTAAAACTACATCAGGTGGGTTTTTACAAAGCCCTTCTACGGCATCTTCTCCGGAAGTAAAAACATCAGCAATTAAACAAGTTTCAGATTTGCGGATAACCTGTTCAATTGCATTGCGAACAAAATGATTGTCTTCAACAATACTGACTTTTATTTTGTCAGGGGCTTTATCCATGAATGATAGAACTGTTGCGGATTTGGGTTTAAAATGGTATAACGAAGCTAGTGCAAAAAAACCAAATACTACCTAGTTACACTGGGACATACAGGATGAATTTTTCATCAAAAATAGGCTCAGGAAATAGCCTTTGAATAGGGGTTACATGTGGACGTAAAATCGAATCAGCAATCTCTTGGGTAAGATCACCTCCTTTCAAGCATATTAAACCATTTTTGTGCTCCTCCATCGTCCTTGCATTTCTAATTAGCGGCTTCCCCCATGTCCATAATTCTTTGAGAGGAGCAACTGCTCTAGAAACAACAAAATCAAATTTTCTACCCGTGATATTCTCAGCTCTTGTATGTTCAAATGTCAGGTTGTCTAATCCAAGTTCCTGTTTTACTGCGTCTACCACTTTTAACTTTTTGGCAATAGAATCAACCAAATGAAATTTTACCTCAGGAAAAAAAATGGCCAAAGGAACTCCTGGAAAACCTCCTCCAGTACCGATATCAATTATTTCCAACCCTGACACAAATGGATATTGAGCTGCAATAGAGAGGGAATGTAAAACGTGTCTTTCATACAAGGATTCAATGTCTTTTCGAGAGATCACGTTGATTTGTTGATTCCATTCAGTATAAATTGGAGCGAGTTGTTTAAACTGCTCTAATTGTCTTGGTGAAAAGTCAGAAAAATACTTTGTAATCAGCTCCAATGGGTCTTTGGTGTTTTCCATAATGACGACATAAAAATCAAATAATAAAAGAACATCCAGAGATCAAAAAGTGGAAAAAAAACAAAGAGGTCTGATTCTCCCAATTTTTTCATTGATTTATAAAAAACCAATCCTTGAATCAATAGTTTTAAGATCAGCAATCCCAAAACCCACTTCCAATCAAAGGTAAATAATGCAACAACCATCAAGGGATAAAAAAGAAATTGACTAACCATGTATAATCCGAGTACCCATTTGTGAACTGACTTGTAATACTTTCCCGTAGCATTGTGCCTTTCTTTCTGAGATAGCCATTCCGACCATTTTCGGGAAGGTGTAGAATAGGTAAAGGCCTCTTGATCAAGAACCACGGTTGTATTTTGTTTACGGGCACAGCCATTTATAAAAAGGTCATCATCTCCTCCTGGTAAATGGTGATGTGCAGCAAACCCTTTTTGCTTAAAAAAAAGTTCTTTTTTATAAGCCAAGTTCCTACCAACACCCATATAGGGCATGCCACCAATGGCAAAAGACAAGTATTGCAATGCCGTGTGAAAAGTATCAAAACGTATAATCCGGTTAAGTATGCCTTTTTCTTTTTTGTACGCACCGTAGCCCAATACTATTTCAATTCCTGAATGAAAGGCAGCCTGCATTTTTTTGATCCAGTGTTCTGAAGCAGGAATACAATCTGCATCCGTAAGCAAAAGCACTTCGTATTTTGCTGATTTAATACCCATAGAAAGCGGGAATTTTTTTCCGGGGATATGGACCGCTTCTTGCTTAAGTTCCACAATATGCAACTGTTTGAAGTCTCGGTAAAGTCCTTCTAACAGGAACTTGGTGTCATCTTGAGAATTGTCATTTACAACAACAATTTCATGTGTACTGCGATAGGATTGCGCAAGTACCCCAGGGAGATTTTGCTCAATTTCATTGGCTTCATCTCTTGCACAAACAATTACACTTACCGCATGTTCGTAGGAGAATTCCTTATCTTTTGGCTTGTAAAAAGCCAATAATCGGAAATACCGCAGGTAATAAAACAACTGAATTAGGGTAACCAAGAAAAATGCCAACATGGGCAGCCACAACAACATACTCATGGTTTCGAAGATACAATATCTTTGCAGCATGAACTACAAAGCTTGTGTTGAATATCTGTACACAAAATTACCCATGTTTTTAAAGACAGGATCTGCTTCCATGAAAATGGACTTGGCCAATACCTATGCCATTTGTTCATTTCTAGGAGACCCTCAAAATAAGTTCAAAACCATTCATATTGCAGGCACCAATGGAAAGGGTTCTGTCAGTCACTTGCTGTCGTCTATTCTACAAGAAGCCGGTTACAGAACAGGCTTATACACCTCGCCACACCTTGAAGATTTTAGAGAACGAATTCGGATTAATGGAGAAATGATTCCTGAAAAAGAAGTAATTGATTTTACAGAAAAGATCAATCCGCTTATTGAAGAAATAGAACCTTCTTTTTTTGAAGTTACGGTTGGCATGGCCTTTGATTATTTTGCCAAAGAAAAAGTAGACATTGCAATAATCGAAACCGGTCTAGGTGGTAGATTAGACAGCACCAATGTGATTTATCCAGAACTATCGATTATCACCAATATTAGTTATGACCATGTGCAAATTCTTGGCAACACCTTAGAAAAAATTGCATCTGAAAAAGCAGGTATCATCAAAAAAGACACTGCAGTGGTTATTGGGAAAACTCAGTTGGAAACAAAACCTGTATTTCAAGAAAAAGCAGCAGCTATGGGTGCCAACATCATTTATGCTGATCAACAGTGGAGCACTAAAATACTAGAGCAAAACCCCAGCAAATTAACCATCGAAATAACCAGCTTAATCAATCAGTCTCAGTATAACTATACCTGTCCCTTAGCAGGGAGCTATCAACAAGAAAATATACGGACAGTCAGAACAGCGGTTGACCAACTGAACTTGATGGGATGGCAATTGGATGAAATTGCGATAAAAAACGGAATTTCAAATGTCATAGACAATACCAGTTTACACGGCAGATGGGAGACCATCTCAAACTCTCCATTAATTATTCTTGATGTAGCGCACAATGGGGATGGAATGCAAAAAATGATCGAACAACTCAATAGATTCAAATTCAAAAATCTATATATAGTTATTGGAATTTCTGCAGATAAAGATATTAATGAAGTGCTGTCTTTGCTTCCTAAGCACGCAAACTATGCTTTTACCAAAGCCAATTTACCTAGAGCAATGGAACCTGGTCAGCTGAAAAAAATTGCAGAAAATTACGAACTGAAAGGAGATACCTACGACAATGTAAATGAAGCCTTATCCGCATTCAAAGAAAGAGCTAAAGAGGAAGACATTATTGTAGTCTGCGGCAGTATTTTTGTTGTTGGGGAAGTAGACAGAAAAAGGTTTGCTTAATACTTTAATTCCCCTAACTTTTCCAGGGCATAAAGAAGTGCGGTCACATGCATACTTTGCATGATTTCTTGATTTCGTAACAGGTCCTTCACTTGATTTAATTTGAGTAAGCATATTTCAATCTCCTCATTGGGATCCAACTCTTGTTCACTTTTCTTCTTGCCTCCTGTAGCTAAAAAAAAATGCATCCAATTGTTGTGGGTGGAAGGATTGGCAGAAGTTTTACCCAAATAGTGATATTCCTTAAATACATAGCCGGTTTCCTCTTTCAATTCTCTTGCAATGGCCGATTCTAAATTTAAATCCTGAGGATCTACGCATCCGCCAGGAATTTCCAGCATGGTTAGACCTGCTGCGTGCCTATACTGCCGTTCAAAAATAAAGTCGCCTTCCTCGGTTACCGCCACGGCTGTGACCCATTCTGGAAATTCGTAAACATAATACGGATCAACCAATTGTCCCCCACTTCTTTCACAAGTATCTTTTCTAACGGTAAACCAGAGGTCTTTGAATAAGTATTCAGACTTGAGCAGCTTCCAATTCATGTCAATTTTTTTGTGCTCTAATTAAAGCCCGTCGTATAAACGGCGCCTTGATTTTTTTATCATAATGAAAAATCATATAACCCCTAGATGGCGTAACACTATAATTCATTTGTGTTAGCATTGTCGTAAACTCTTTTTCATCATTGTGTTGGTGGTAGGTACACAAAGCAATCTTCATGCTTGTTGAATGTTGTAGAATGTTCTCAAATCCTTTTAGCAAACCTCTTTCGCCCCCATCCACATCAATTTTTAAAAAACTAATTTCTTTGTCTTTGAAAAAAACATCGCCAGAGCAGTGCTTCTCATCATTTTTATCTGAAACAAATTTGGAGACTATCTCTACTTTGTCTTTCCATGGCCTAAAGGTCATCTCAAGCGCCTCGATCCATTCAGGATCGCATTCAAAAAGATAGGCTTTCTTAATTCTCTCTATAACAGACAATGTAAAATTTCCCTCAGCAGCACCAAAATCAGCCAATACATCTTTTTCATCCAGATTAAAATCATTAGATAAATAGCGATGTGGACTCATTTCATCCTGCTCCAAGGTTAAATCATGAAATGATTTTTTAATTCTTGCCACAGACCACTTACGTTTGAAATAAAGTTTTTTTTCCTCCATCAGCACATATTTCAAACCGCAAGTTTCATCTTGAAAAACTTCAATCGTCTCTTTGTTGTACTTGCGAGTGAATTGATAAGGAAAAATTTGAACACCCTCATGTTGAACGAACTCCACCACTTCTTTTCGTTCTTCATCTTGCTCATAATCCCGAGAAGCTAGATGGTATGTGGGTATTTCTTTTTTAAGCCTAGTCAACAAAAGTTTTGTTCTGATTGGCTTTGGTACTAAAATTCTATACAACTGTGAAGAAAGGGACATGTCACTTTTTTGTTTTTCAAAAACCAAAAGTATCGAAAGATGTGCAGAAGCAATACAAGCCTTCTATTTAAACCAACTAAGTGATAAAGCACCCGTTGTTTCAACGCCCAATGCAGCAGCAGCGGCATTACTTAACCTAAGAGATAAACCTTCACTTTCTTTGCCCGGGGGAACTGCTCCTAATACTTTTGCATGCACGGTTTTCCCAGATCCAATAGCACCTACCTTGACAATTGTTCCGGGAACAACATCATTCATGAGCATATAATACTTTCCGTCTTGCCACCCACTTGAGCTTTTAAATACACCAAAAGCCGGATTATCTAATCGCTGTTCTTTACCCTCTTTAGCTTGTTGATCAAAACCACCAGCAAAAAAACCAGTACCTGTTTTTACAATTGTACTTTGAGTCTTAGGTTGAGTAGACTGCTCTACTGGTTTTGCGACAGGAATTAACACATTTTCCTTGGGCTTATCAGACACAGGAACGGGTTTCACTTCAGCCTTTGGAGTTGAAGTTGTTATGGATTTTGTTTCAACTGGTTTTGAATTAACAGAAACATTGGAATTTGTTTCAACTGGCTTTGAATTAACAGAAACATTTGCAGTTCCAGCAGCCAGATATCCAACAAT
Source organism: Chitinophagia bacterium (assembly GCA_041303255.1). GTDB lineage: Bacteria > Bacteroidota > Bacteroidia > Chitinophagales > Chitinophagaceae > Pollutibacter. The sequence continues at coordinate 7,981 of JBFYPP010000001.1, forward strand.
TAAACTGTATCCCAAACCAATTTGGTCCGTCTTTAATCCATTTAGGTTCTTTATCCCATTGAGGTCCAATCCATAAGTACCCGCAATTCTCAACAACCCTTCTTTAGGCTCTACCACATGATAAACTGGAGCGCCGCTGGATGCTGCTGTAGATTGAAAAAAATTCACACTGGTCAAAGGAACTTTAATCAACTGCCCTATAGAAAGTCCTTTTTCAAGTGTAAGTCCATTAAAACTTGCAATTTCTTTAGGACTGATAAAATAAGCCCTGCCAACGCTATACCAATTTTCCTTTGGCATTACCTTATGCTCAATATAAATTCCATTGTTATTTTTATGCGCAATAAATTTATTTTGCTGCGCATTCAAAACAACAGAAACAAATAAAAAAATAGATAAGAGTATTGCTTTCATATCAGAGACTTACACTACAAAATAATTCAATATTATCGAAGATAGCAAAAAGGGAATAGGCCTTACTACTGCAATTCTAATTTTAACAAAAGTTCAACCCCGCATGAGGATCCGCCAGTTTAAGGGATAGTGGTTCTTTGCCTTGCCTTGAACGATTTTGATCCAACCCAGCGTTACCTTTTTATAGTTTACCAAACTCCACCCTTTTTGCACAACATCCAAGTCTAATGTTTCTCTTCGTAAATACTTTAACGATTGAGCAAGATCCAATTCAACACTTGGTAAACTAGTAGATTGGATGGTAGACATCGCCAGTTCATGATTAGGAACAAATTCTTCGCGAATCAATTCTCCCATTCGAAGACCAGATTTCCTTAACCTCAATATTTTTGACAACAGTGCTAAATCTTGTGCATGAGCTTGATCAAAAGCATACAATTCTTCGTCTTTTTTGAAAAGCAATAAATTTTCAACTCCCTTTACCCAATCGCTCATGTTTAGTTTAGCTTGAAAAGCGGCAAAGGGTAAAGGCAAATCAATATATTCAGCATTTAGCGTTTTAGTTTTCCTAAGCAGTCCACAAAAAAAACCTTCACCCCTTAGTTTGTCGGGATAAAACCGATATCCACTTGCGCCATGCTTGGATGAGCAAGAATTAACCACACCCCAGGTTTCATCAACAGGTATATCCACAGACTCAAACAAGCCCGTATCCAAGAGGAAATCAAGATTATCCTCATTCTCTTCGCTTGAAAACGAACAAGTAGAATAAAATAAATACCCTCCTTCTGCAACGGTATCCATTGCAGCATGTAAGATTCGTTTTTGTCTTGCAGCGCAAAAAACGACCAAGCCCGGATTCCATTCTTTCATGGCTTTTTCATCTTTGCGAAACAGTCCACTTCCACTGCATGGAGCATCAATCATCACAAAATCAAAGAAACCTGATAACCGTTTAAAATCTGATGGATCATTGTTGGAAACAAGTATTTTCTTATTGCCCCATTTGATTGCGTTTTCTTGTAATACAGCAATACGCGATTGAATAATTTCATTTGAAACAACCAATCCAAACTGTTGCATTGATGCCAGCAATGTTGTTTTACCACCTGGTGCAGCACACAAATCCAACGCTTTATTTCCTTTTCCGTCTTTCAATACTTCATTCACCACATGTTGAAGAAACATGCTAGATGCTTCTTGTACATAGTAAGCGCCTGCATGAAAAAGAGGATCCAATGTAAATGATGGTCGTTCTTTCAAAAAAAAAGCACTGCTACACCAAGGCACTTCATTCAACAAATTATTTTCATCCAATACCAATGAGCGTTGATTCACTTTTCCCGGATTCAAACGGATAGAGACTGAAGGACTGTGTTGGTGGGCTTCTACCAAAGCTGCTCTCTCAAAGCCAGCACAATGATTGATTGATTTTAGGAAGTCTTCTTTAAGAACCATATTTATTAACGTAATAGCTGCATTTTACGGCTATGTAACCAATCATTCAAACCACATAGAGAAGATTGAAACGAAAGAGACAACACCAGGAATTTAGCAGCTTAAAAATAAGCAATACATTCCTGAAAACGCAAGATCCAATACGGTTGATTAAATACTCCTGATTTCGGCCAAGAGGTCTTGGAGTGCTTTCTTGGCGTCTCCAAATAGCATTGATGTTTTGGGCTGAAAGAACAATTGATTTTCAATACCCGCATAACCCGGCTTCATGCTTCGCTTGTTTACAATAACGTGTTTTGCCTCTTCTACCTCAAGAATTGGCATGCCATAAATAGGTGAAGCAGGATCAGATTTAGCTGCAGGATTCACAACGTCATTGGCCCCAAGGATGAGCACTACGTCGGTATTTTTGAACTCCTCATTTGCAAGTTCCATTTCCAATAATTTCTCATAGTTCACATCTGCTTCGGCCAATAATACGTTCATATGACCAGGCATTCTTCCTGCAACTGGGTGAATGGCATATTTAACTTCAACACCTTTTGCTTCTAATGCTTTTTCAAGTTCGTGACAAACGTGTTGTGCTTGTGCAACCGCTAATCCGTAACCTGGTACAATCATCACTTTGTTTGCATAACTCATTACTACTGCCGCATCGCTAAGCGTAACCTCTTTGTATGAGCCACCAACTCCACCACCAGCGCCAGTCGTGTTTACTTTATTTCCACCAAAAGATCCGATCAACACGTTTAAAAGCGATCTGTTCATGGCTTTACACATCAAAATGGTAAGCAAGGTACCCGCAGCACCTACCAGAATTCCTCCCGTAAGCATCACCTTATTGTCATACAAAAACCCACCACAAGCAGCAGCTACACCAGTAAATGAATTGAGCAATGAAATAACGACTGGCATATCAGCCCCACCAATTGGAAGCACAAAGAAAATACCGTACAAAATAGATAAGGCAACAATAACATAAAACAACACATGCGTTTGTTCTGGCCTAACTGTTATAATATATGCGGCAATAACAACATTCAACAACAAAATAACCTGGTTGATGATATGCTGCCCACCGAAAGCAAAATCTTTGATTTTACCATTGAGTTTACCCCAGGCAATCATACTACCAGAGAAGGATACCGCACCAATAATTAAGCCAAGTAAGATGATCAGTAATTTGGTACCATCCAAAGCAGAAAAATCACTAGACCCATGCAATAGGTGATTAAATTCAATCACTGAAATCAATGCCGCACAAGCACCACCCATACCGTTGAAAAGGCTCACCATTTCTGGCATTGCAGTCATTTGCACTTTCTTAGCCATCAAGGTTCCTACAACTGTACCAATAAGCAACGCTGCAAAAATCCAAGGATAATTTCCCAATTTCTGACCTTCATTTTCATATAGAAAAATGGTGCCCAAGATGGCAGCAAACATTCCACCAGCAGCTACTAAATTTCCTTTTCTTGCAGAAGCAGGATTAGAAAGCATTTTTAGTCCCACGATAAAAGTGACCGAACCAATCAGATAAATAAGAACAAGTAAGTTAATTTCCATTGCACACTATTTTGGAAGATTATTTTTTCTTTTTAAACATTTCTAGCATTCTGTCGGTTACCACAAAACCACCCACCACGTTCAATGTGCCAAGAATTACAGCAAGAAAACCAAGTACCAACGAAAGTACATCGTCTTGTGAAGCTTGTCCCATTACAATAATTGCACCAATAATTACTACCCCATGTATGGCGTTGGCACCACTCATTAAGGGCGTATGCAATACAGAAGGAACTCTTCCGATAATTTCAATCCCAACAAAAATCATGAGAAATACTACGTAAATCATTTCCTGGTGTGCGCTGATCCAATTCAAGATCTGATCCATATACTAATTTTTAAATCCGCTTTAATTAAGCCATTGCTCTTGATCCCTTTACCAAGTCATCTTCCATATTAATATGAAGATTACCTTCTTTATCAGTAATCAAAAGTAAAAAGTTAATAATATTCTTACCATACAATTTGCTTGCGTCTGAAGGCATCGTTGCAGGTAAATTGCTGTCTCCAATTATTTTTACTCCATTAAAAACGACCGTCTCACGGTCTTTTGTAAATGGAGTGTTTCCTCCGGTTGATGCAGCCAAATCAACAATTACACTTCCCTCTCTCATGGCTTTTAACATCTCTTCAGTAACCAAGATGGGTGCAGTTTTTCCAGGAATTTGTGCAGTTGTAATTACTATATCTGCCTTAGCAGCACTTTCAGCAATTTTTGCTTGTTGGCTGCGTTTGTATTCTTCGGTTTGCTCTACTGCGTATCCACCGGCGGTTGATGCATCAGCAGCTCCAGGAATTTCAATAAATTTAGCTCCTAAACTTTGTACTTCTTCCTTCACAGCAGGTCGAGTATCAAAAACTTCAACCACAGAACCCAATCGCTTTGCCGTTGCAATGGCTTGCAAGCCCGCAACACCAGCACCAAGTATCAATACTTTGGCAGGTGCAATACTTCCTGCAGCAGTCATGAACATTGGGAAATACCTGCCGTATGCATTTGCAGCCGTTAACACTGCTTTATATCCTGAAATATTTGCTTGACTAGAAAGTATATCCATACTTTGGGCCCTGGTTGTTCTGGGCAACAATTCCATGCTAAACACCACTGCGCCTTTATCTGTCCAATTCTTGATTCTCTCCTGTTGGAAACGGGCCTGGTACATCCCGATAAGCACTAAACCATTTCTTACTTCAATAGTAGGCGGATGTATAGAAAGCACAACATCAGCACCTTTGGCAATTTCTTCAGCCGTTTTGATTTCAGCACCTGCAGAGCGATAGTCTTCGTCTGAGCAATAAGCTTGTGCACCGGCACCGCTTTCCACCCAAACCGATAATTTCTTTTTGATTAATTGCGAAACACCATCTGCAATTAGGGATACCCTTGTTTCAGGGACTGATTCTTTTAAAACACCAATAATCATGGGGTTATATTGAGGTGGCGAAGTTAGAGAAAATCTAACTCATCCTATTAATTAATAATTAGAAACGAATTGTAAAATCCAGCTTTTCTTTGAATTCTTTTCTAAAAAAAACGATCCCTATAAAAAATAAATCTACCGAACAGGCAACTCTTTCATTTTTTTTAATTTCTTGCCATGCTTTTTCCATACCCCTACTCCAATGGATATCGTCAAAAACCAAAACGTCTTCCTCTCCAATGCTGTTCAGTACTTCTTCAAAATATTGGATGGTGGCAGCATACTGGTGATTACCATCAAAAAAGACCAGTTTCCGTCCTTCCATCCTGCTCAATGCAAAAGGTAATTTTTTGATGAAATCTCCAACATGGATATCTACGTTTTCAATTCCTTCATTGATGAGCGCGGCTTCTGTAAAATTTGCAATTCCTGTTGCCCCTTCAATAGTTTGGACTCCGTTGGTTGGATTGGCTCTTGATAAATACCGGGTAGTTAGTCCCAATGACGTACCCAACTCCAATACCGAATCTATTTTATAGTTACAAACTATCCTGTACAATAACCTTGCAAGTTTGGGGTTCTTGGCTGCACCACGGGCAATTTGGGAAACTGTTCTATTTCTTCCTGCATGGGTAAACGAACCTGCTCCTAAGTCTTCCACCTCAATGATGGTGGCATGCTGGTGTTCATACCTTTGTCTAATCTCTTCGATGTCTTTGAAAAAAGATGTATCTGGTCTTTCTACCTTCAACACCTTATCAACAAAATCAAATACAAAGGGGGAATGAATGCCATGCCCCTTCCCACTGGAAGAGGAAAAAAAATACTTGATATACCGAAGGCCCAATTCAAATCGATTGTACATGGCTAATTATGCTTAATTCTTGCGCTCCCAAGTTTGGAACGTATATGAAAAGGCATGTTTCGCATCTGCGGTCATGGCAACTTCTTCTACCAACTGAAACCAATCGTGATCAATAGGAGGAAAAAAAGTATCCGCATTGGGGAAGATGGTATGCACACGCGTTAAATAAATTCTGTGCGCAATTCCAAGCACCTGGTTGTAAATTTCGCCGCCGCCTATCACAAAAACTTCTTTACAATCGGAGTCCTTTGCCAACTCAATGGCGTGTTCCACACTTTTTGCCAAGACCAGTCCTTCTTGCGCTTCAATCCAATTGTCTTGACGAGAGACCACGATGTTTGTCCTACCCGTTAAAGGCTTTGATGCCATTGATTCGAAAGTCTTTCTTCCCATAATCACCGGCATACCCCATGTGGTGTTCTTAAAAAACTTCATGTCGTTTGGTAATTTCCACAACAATGCATTGCCTTCACCAATGGCATTGTCTTCTGATGCAGCTACAACAAGAGATATATGCATGTTACTCATTTATATTGCCACTGGCGCTTTAATGGCAGGGTGACTCTGATAACCTTCTAATTGAAAATCCTCGAATTGAAAACCCAGTATATCTTTAACAGATGGATTGATGTTCATCTTTGGAAGCGGAAATGGTGTTCTACTCAGTTGCTCTCGGGCCTGATCAAAATGATTGTTGTAGAGATGGACATCGCCGAAGGTATGCACAAAATCTCCAAGGCCCAGTTCACATACTTGAGCCACCATCATGGTAAGCAATGCATAGGATGCAATGTTAAATGGAACTCCAAGAAAAACATCGGCAGATCTTTGGTAAAGCTGACAAGAAAGTTTTCCATCTGCAACATAAAATTGAAACAAAGAATGACAGGGCATTAAAGCCATTTTGGGCAATTCTGCTACGTTCCATGCACTTACAATTAAACGTCGACTGTCCGGGTTTTTTTTAATCTGACTGATTAGATCTAAAATCTGATCATAGGTATTTCCATCTGCACCAGACCAACTTCTCCATTGCTTGCCATAAACTGGACCAAGTTCACCATTTTCATCTGCCCATTCATTCCAGATACTTACTCCATTTTCTTTTAAATAGTGAATGTTGGTCTCCCCTTTCAAGAACCAGAGTAATTCATGGACAATACTTTTTAAATGCAGTTTCTTTGTAGTAACCATTGGGAAACCTTCATTCAAATCAAAACGCATTTGATAGCCAAATACGCTCCTTGTGCCAGTTCCAGTCCTGTCACTTTTGTCTGTTCCGTTTTCTAAAATATGTTTTACCAGATCTAAATAAGCTTGCATAACATAACTATTTACTTAATCAATTCATGTATTACGGTTCCAACATTTGCACTTGGCATCTGAATTTTTAACATCGCCGCAATGGTGCCTGCAATATCACTCATATATACCTTACGGTATGATAAACCCTGCTTTACTCCCCATCCCATCCACAACAAAGGAATATGTGCATCATATGGATACATGGAGCCATGAGTAGTGCCACTTGCATTGTAGCTAAAAATATAACCAGGCTTGTAAATCAACTGCACATCACCCGCAAGTTTTTGGTAATACCCATTTTGAAACATTTCCTTATACGCTTCTGGAAGATTGACAAGGCTGATACTTTCATTGTCAAATGCAAGTAACATATTGTCATTTTTATTGAGTTGATCAATATAAAATGATTTGACAACCTTATACTCTTTTCCCATTGAATCGATATAGGCTTTATCAAGATAAATCTGGTAATTGGCAGATGCCTCTACCAATCTTTGTAGTCCAAACTTTGCCATGGTTGCATTTTCTGCTTCTTTCCCAGGCTTCATCCCTTTGGCAGGAATCTGATTGGCTTCCAAAAAAGAAGGAACATGTGCAACGCCATGATCAGCTGTCATGAAAAACAAATACTGACCCTTACCTACTTTCTGATCCAAATAACTTAAGAAATCTGCAATCTCTTTATCCAGCTTGATATACGTGTCTTCGATTTCGACTGAATTAGGACCAAAAGAGTGGCCAATATAATCCGGAGAAGAGAGACTGATCGCCAGAAAATCTGTAACCTCATCTTTACCCAATTCTTCCGCTTCCAGCGCAGCTTTTGAAAAACCCAAAGTGAGTGTATTGCCCCAGGGTGTAGAAGAAATTGGACCAAAGTTCTTTCCAATATTATTTTCTAGTTTTCTAGGAAACGGATTCTTTTGATACACAGGATTGTCCTTATCACTCTGCACGTAGGTCTCTAGCGGGTGACTTAATGCCCAATTCATTTTATAAAAAGAATCTACTACCCTTCTTTGGTTAAAGGCGACTGCCCAATTGGGTAAAGCAGACATGTACCAGGTGCTCGAGACAAAATTTCCAGAATTAGGTTCATACCAATATGCAGCATCTCCTGCATGACCAGCCGGCAAAATGCTACCCCTGTCTTTTATGGCGATGGCAACTACTTTCGACTTAAAATTCGTAGCCAGTTCGAGTTCGTCAGTAATGGTGGTTGAGATTAAATTTTTGGGCGACATAGGTTCTCCTTTTCCTGAACCACCTACAATTTTTACGGAATCATCCTCAACGCAATACATATCTCGCTTTAAAGATCTGTCGTACCACTCATTGCCTACCATACCATTGAGCGCCGGAACTGAGCCAGTATAAACAGAAGCATGGCCTGCTGCAGTTGCTGTTTGTGCATAGGGTATAAAAGTATTCTCACAACTAAATCCTTCTCGCAGGATACGCTTGAATCCCCCCTCGCCATAGCGACTCTGATAGCGGTAGATAAAGTCCCACCTCATTTGGTCAACCATCATCCCAACAACCAATTTGGGTGTAGCATTGACTGGCTTGGTGGCTTTTTGACTGAACCCAAATATTGTAAAAAGAAAGCAGAAGATGACTACAAAAAGAGGTTTCATAAATGAGTAATTAAACTGAATACAAATTTAGGTCAATGAATTGCTATTTTGCTGAGTAGTTTTAAACAGGATGTTATGTGTAGGTTATTTCTAAAAATTTTATCTTTGCATGCATAAACCACTACAACCTTTCTATCATGGCAGACATCTTTGAAAGATTAATCAAGAACTACGGTCCACTTGGCCAACACCGTGAGAGAGCCCATGGCTATTTTGCTTTCCCAAAACTAGAGGGTGAAATCAGTAATCGCATGATTTTCAGAGGCAAAGAAAAGATTGTATGGAGCCTGAACAATTACCTTGGCTTGGCCAACCACCCAGAAGTGAGGAAAGCAGATGCAGACGCATCCAGTCAATTTGGACTGGCCTATCCGATGGGCGCAAGAATGATGAGCGGAAACAGCAACCAACATGAGCAACTTGAAAGGGAATTGGCTGCTTTTGAATACAAAGAAGATGCCATTCTGCTGAATTTTGGATACCAAGGTATCATGAGTTTGATAGACCTACTCTGTAGCAGACACGATATTATAGTTTATGACTCAGAATGCCACGCTTGTATTATAGACGGACTAAGATTACATCCTGGTCAGCGTTTCGTATTCAAACACAATGATCTTGCCGATTGTGAAAAGCAATTGCAACGTGCTACAGCCCTCATTGAAAAAAATCAGAATGGTGGCATTCTGTTGATCACTGAAGGCGTTTTTGGTATGGCCGGAGATCAGGGCAGGTTAAAAGAAATAGCCGCATTGCGCCCTAAGTACCAATTTAGGTTATTGGTAGACGATGCGCATGGTTTTGGCACCCTTGGTAAAACAGGTGCTGGCGCGGGTGAAGAGCAAGGCGTACAGGATGAAATTGATCTTTATTTTTCCACATTTGCTAAGTCCATGGCTTCTATTGGTGCCTTTATTGCAGGTCCAAAACAAATCATTGATTACGTTAGGTACAACATCAGGAGTCAGATTTTTGCAAAATCATTACCCATGCCCATTGTCATTGGTAATTTAAAAAGATTGGAGCTCCTCAGAAACAACCCCGAACTCAAAGATAAACTCTGGGAAAATGCACTCAAATTGCAAAATGGACTAAAAGATAAAGGATTTGATATTGGTAAAACAGATTCAGTTGTTACTCCTGTGTATATGAAAGGCGGTGTAGAAGAAGCAACACATATGGTAACCGACCTCAGAGAGAATTATAATATCTTCTGCTCAATTGTAGTTTACCCAGTTATTCCTAAAGGTCATATTATTTACAGACTCATCCCTACAGCTGCGCATACAGATGAAGACATACAGCTTACTTTGAAAGCGTTTGAAGAAACAAAGAAGAAATTAGATGAAGGGGCCTACAAAAGCGAGTCAATCGCGCAAATGGCCGAAGCATAATTTTTTTACTTTTTCCCTGCCTCGGCAGGGATTTTTTTTACACATAGGGTAGGTACAAAAAAAAAGGGCCCGGATAGAAATCCAGCCCGTTTTAAATCCAATATCCTATGAAAAACCGAGATAATAACGTGATTTTACTTATCTATATTGCGTAGAACCTCAAGTATTTTTAAGTTTTTATTAAGAATAACTCCTGGTTTTGGGTATGCACAAAAAAAAAGGGCCCGGATAGAAATCCAGCCCGTTTAAATCCAATATCCTATGAAAAACCGAGATTATAACGTGATTCTACTTACACTAATTGCGTAGAACACCATGTATTTTTAAGTTATTTTTAAGAACCCACCTGATGCCCCTTAAAATCAACGAGTTACTTAACCTTTATGCATCTTCGTTGTTAACATAAAAAAGGATGATATGAGAAAAGTGGTCATAGCAGTTACAGGTGCAAGTGGTTCTATATATGCAGATTTGCTTTTGAGAAAACTTAAAACCATTGAAAACCAATGGCATGAATTGGCCATAGTGTTTTCAGACAATGCAAAAGAAGTATGGGCTACGGAACTGGGAAATCAAAATTACGACACCCTGAATCTTCCTGTTTTTGGGAAGACTGATTTTTCAGCTCCTTTTGCATCCGGATCGGGGAAATTTGATACCATGATCATTATTCCTTGTTCGATGGGTACGCTTGGTCGAATTGCCACAGGCACTTCAAGCGACCTGATTACTAGGGCTGCAGATGTTGTATTAAAGGAGAGAAGAAAGCTAATCTGCGTAGCACGTGAAACGCCGTATAGTTTGATTCACATAAAAAACATGGAAGCAATCACCTTGGCTGGTGGTATTATATGTCCTGCAACACCCTCATTTTACAGTAAACCTACCACCATTGAAGAAGTTGCAGAAACAGTTGTTGATAGGGTACTTGACCTTGCAGGGTTTGACATCAAGAGTTACAGGTGGGGTAACAATAACTAACGCAAGTCGATTACTTCTACTCCAGGATATTTTTTCGCACTAAATATGAAACTATCGTCTGGTAAAACGGCAGAGGTAGACATATTACTGATGGCATACAGATAGCGATTGCCATTCTTTTCAAATACCCTTGTAGATGCAATCACTTTACTTGCTTTATCCACTTCAATCAAGACTTTAAAAAAAGGCTTGGTCTTATCTATTGGAGTCAGCTCAATCACCTGGTAGGTTTTGCCATCTTTTTTCACATCTGGATTTAACACAAAGAGAAAGTCCTTATCATAAAAATTGGTAAACAATTTCTGAGGGGTAATCGAACCACTTGAATTGTCGAGTGTAGAAATCTGTACTTCTTTAGCCGCCTTATCGTATGTCCAAATGGTTACTCCATCACAAAATATATCTTGCCCAGTAATGGCAACCCTGTATTTAACCCCTTTCATTAAAACAGTGCCTGTTTTAACACCCTGCACTTTACCGGCTGCATTTTCGATCTTCAGTGTAAAAGAAGCCTTTACACTTTTAAAGGTTTTAAATTTTGCACTCACAGCATCCAATACTTTCTTTGCTTCAGAATCGCTTTTACCCATATCCTTTGGCACCTGCGCAAATACATAAGTTGAGAAAGCAAAAGCAACCAAAAAAAGACCAACTATTTTTTTAAACATAAAAAGGTTTGATGGGTCAACTAAAGTATACCCTATAAAGAAAGCGTTATTCCATTGATTTTAAAAACTGATCCAGTTCGTATTCCGTTTTAAAAAGCACTTCTCTCACCTTGCTCCCCTTACTTGGTCCAACTATACCCGCAGCCTCCAACTGGTCCATCAACCTCCCAGCCCTATTGTATCCGAGTTTTAACCTGCGCTGAATAAGAGAAGTTGACCCCATGCCGCTCTGCACAATGAGTTGTGCTGCATCATTAAACAATGGATCCTTGCTCAACAAATCAACCTCACGGTCTTCCATGTCTTTCTCATCAACCACTTCTGGCAATTCAAATGCAGAAGGATAGCCTTGCTGACTACCTATGAACTCAGCAACCTTTTCAACTTCTGGAGTATCTACAAAAGCACACTGAACCCTAGTAACCTCACCTTGGTAAGAAACAAGCATGTCTCCCCTTCCAATCAGTTGCTCTGCACCTCCAATGTCTAAAATAGTGCGACTGTCTACTTTTGAAGAGACTTTGAACGCAATACGAGCAGGGAAGTTGGCCTTGATTGTTCCGGTGATGATATTGACTGATGGTCTTTGGGTAGCAACAATTAAGTGAATACCAATGGCACGCGCCAATTGAGCCAGTCGTGCAATTGGGGTTTCAATTTCTTTACCCGCAGTCATGATCAAATCTGCGAACTCATCAATTACCAATACAATGAAGGGTAAAAACTTATGTCCCTTTTCTGGATTTAATTTTCTTGCTGCGAACTTTTCATTGTACTCCCTAATATTTCTACACCCTGCATCTTTAAGCAAATCGTAGCGCTCATCCATTTCAATGCAAAGTGCATTTAGCGTACTTACCACTTTTCTCGTATCTGTTATAATGGCATCATCTTCGCCAGGTAATTTAGCAAGGAAATGTTTTTCGATGATTCGATACAAACTGAGTTCCACTTTTTTAGGATCCACCAATACAAACTTCAACTGCGATGGGTGCTTTTTGTACAATAGAGATACTAAAATAGCATTGAGTCCAACCGATTTACCCTGACCAGTTGCACCAGCCATGAGCAAGTGTGGCATGGCCGCTAAATCGACAATAAAATTTTCATTGTCGATTTTTTTACCCAATGCGATAGGCAAGGCATAATCGTTTTTCTGAAACTTGTCGGAAGCCAGCAAAGAACGCATGCCTACAACACTCTTCTTCACATTGGGCACTTCAATACCAATTGTGCCCTTACCGGGTATAGGCGCAATAATCCTGATGCCCAATGCAGAAAGGCTCAACGCAATATCATCTTCCAGGTTCTTGATTCTGGATATACGCACTCCCGCGGCAGGCACAATTTCATATAAGGTAACAGTTGGACCAACTGTTGCAAATATTTTCTGTATGTCAATGTCGTAATTTTGAAGGGTCTTGATGATCTGGGTCTTATTGGCTTCCAATTCAGTTTGATCCATCACAATTTTTTCTCCAGCATGGTGTGCCATCAAATCCAATGAAGGATATTTGTAGCCCTTCAAATCTGCAATAGGATCATAATGTGGAGAAGCCAATACTGCTGTAGCTTTAGACGAAAATTTTTCTGCGACTACTGGCTTGATTTCTAAATCAGGTACTGCCTCAATAAAAGGCGATGATTCTGTTGGTGCTTCAAATTTATTTTCCTCATTTGATGGAACAATTAAAACCTGTGCTTCTGCAAGTTGAGGAATTTCCTCTTTTAATTTATTTGTTGATTCTTCAACTGCTTTCACATTCAAAACAAGTTGATCATTGTTCAAAGTATTGCCTTCCGTCAAATCCAAACGGGGTTGAAGAATTTCAGGTTCTGGGTCAATACCCATTTTTTTAGCACCCAATAACTCGTCTTTTTCTGCAAGTGGTTTTGAAAAAACAGGCATTCTAAACACAGGGTTGAATCGCCATATAAAATAAGTAAACAAGGAAAGAGAGATGAGTGCAAAAGTGCCCCACCAACCAATTATACTTTTTAACCAGCCCGATACATATTTACCCAATGCACCTCCCCAATTGAATGTGGAATCAGGCATAAAAAATGATGCACTCACACTAAGCACCAATAAACCCATGATTAAATAGCGGATGTTTCTAGTAATCGAAAATACTTTTCTGCCAAACAGCACATTGATACCAATAACAAATAACAATGAGCAAAACAAAAAAGAGGCAATACCAAAGCCATATTCAAAAAACACATATGCCGTGTATGCACCTAAACTGCCCAACTGATTACTGATCTCCAGTTCATTGGGCATTAAAATTTTTGAACCCATGTTTCTTACTTTATCTTGGTCTTCATTCCAAGTAAATAAGTAAGAGGCAAAAGCAACAAAAAGAAAAAAGCTAATGAACAATAAAATTGAACCAATTATTTTATGGGTGCGCTCATCACGGACAATCGATTTAATTTCGACAGTCTCTTCTTTCTCTTCTATCAATACCTCCTCCTCTACTTTCGATTTCGGAGATTTCAGTCGGTTGCCCATTGTATATTCAACAAATTAAATAAGAGATGCCCCAAGGGAGGTTTTTCAAAATTACATTTTTATTTCTCTTGAATTTCAACAAGTTCCGCTGTCAAGCATTCAACTTATCCTCATCTTTTTTGCTATTATCCCTATTTACAGGAGATGGAATGGAGATAAAAATCAAGAACCACCCTGCCATAAATAAAAGCCCCCCCAATGGTGTAACCAAATTAAAGAGACCCAAACTTTTAATACCAAAAAACCCAATCACCACCCTGAGATAGATCGATCCTGAGAAAAACAAGATCCCACCTAAAAAGAGATAACCTGCTATGCGTATTTTTTTATTGTGGTAATGCTTATATAAAATCCCTGCAATAAAAATTCCTATCCCATGTACCATCTGGTAAAGCGTTGCAGTTTGGTATCCCGCAAGGAGATCAACGCTTACATACGGCTTAAGCAAATGTGCTCCAAAAGCACCAAGCACAACAGCGATACCCAATACCAGCGCACCAATTTTTAAAAACCTTCTATGCATTTTTTATTTTTTCAATAAGTAGTTCAACATCAACTTCATCTTGAAGCTCAATAGCAGCCTGACTATAAAAAGAAATTCTTTCTGATAATTTTGATGTGACAAACAGGGTCAATTCATTTTCGCTTAAAGCAGCCACTAAAGGTCGGCCTGCTTTCTCTTTTAACAACCTTTGCATCAAAACAGATGGCAAGGGATTCAACCAAACAGTAATTCCATGTTGATTCATCCACTTCATATTCTCATGGTAACAGGGAGTTCCACCCCCAGTGGAAATAATACCAGTAATACCCTTTTCGCCCATTTGAAAAACAGCACCTGCTGATAAAGAAGCAAAAGCTTCCTTCAACGCAGCGGACTCTCGTTCTCTAAAATAAGCTTCGCCAGATTGGTTGAAAATAGCAGTAATGGTTCGTTGTTCTTTATCCTCAATCCAATCGTCGAGGTCAACATAAGGTAATCCCGTATGGTCTGAAAGCAATTTAGCCCCATGTGATTTTCCTGAACCCATAAAGCCGATCAAAAAAATTACTTTAGACGCCGACTGACTCATGAAAAAGCATTGATTCCAGTAATGTCCATGCCAGTAATCAGTAAATGAATATCATGCGTACCCTCATAGGTAATTACGCTTTCAAGGTTCATCATGTGTCTCATTACTGAATACTCATCTGTAATGCCCATACCGCCCAATATTTGACGGGCATCTCTGCAAATATCCTGAGCGATTGCGCAGGCATTTCTTTTACACATGCTCACCTGTCCGGGAGTTGCCTTCCCCTCATCCATCAAGACAGCCATTCTCCAATTGAGCAACTGCGCCTTGGTGATTTCAGTGAGCATTTCAGCCAATTTTTTTTGCTGTAATTGAAAACCGGCAATTGGTCTACCAAATTGTGACCGTTCTTTTGCGTATCGCAATGCAGTATCATAACAATCCATGGCCAACCCCACTGCTCCCCATGCAATACCAAACCTTGCTTTGGTAAGGCAGGAAAGTGGACCTTTCAATCCTTTTACACCAGGTAAAATATTTTCTTTGGGAATTTTTACATCTTCAAATACCAGCTCCCCTGTTGCAGATGCCCTAAGGCTCCACTTCCCATGTATCTCAGGCGCACTAAACCCTTGCATTCCTTTTTCAACAAGAACACCCACCACATCTCCTTGATCGTCTTTTGCCCAAACTACTGCCACGTCAGCATAGGGCGCATTGCTGATCCACATCTTACTTCCATTCAAAATAAAATGATCACCGCTCGCTTTTAAATTGGTGAGCATGCCTCCGGGGTTGCTGCCATGGTCGGCTTCCGTTAAACCAAAGCAACCCAACCACTCTCCAGATGCCAACTTTGGGAGGTACTTGATTTTCTGCGCTTCGCTTCCGTATTGGTAAATGGGATACATAACCAAAGAACCTTGCACACTTGCAGTAGACCTTACCCCACTGTCACCCCTTTCCAATTCCTGCATCATTAATCCATAACTGATATGGTCTAGTCCAGCCCCTCCATATTGCGTAGATACGGTAGGACCAAAACAACCCAATGCACCCATCTCCTTAACAATGTGAATGGGAAATTTAGCTGCTTGCGCAGCTTCCTCAATGATGGGAGAAATGGATTGCTTCACATAATCGCGAACCGCAGATCTAATCATCAAATGCTCCTCGGTAAGCAATGCATCCACTGCAAAATAATCAGGAGAATCAAAAAGATCTTGTTTGGGCATGACAAATGTTTGTACGAAATTAATGAAAATGTAGCTTGTTTATGCCGGTCTTCGGTTTGATATAAGTTAATATTGTAGCGTAATAAACTATGATTAATTTAGCGCAAATTTGGCCCAATGACCCAGGTTGCAAATAACCATAGCATACAAGAGCAATTTGAACTTATCCAAGCGGATGAGAACAAGATGCATATGCATGAGTTTTTGAACAACCTGAACATCAGCGATGTGGCCGAACTGATTGAAGAATACGAAGAGTCCGCCACAGAAATTGTAGCTGCGCTTTCCGTACACCGGGCTGCCAGCGCCTTCAAAATTCTTGAATTGGGCACACAAAAGACCATCATTCAAGAATTGCAACCCCTCAAGACTGCAGCCCTATTAAATGAATTACCCGCAGATGACCGTACTTCTTTTTTGGAAGAACTTCCCACCAGTGTAGTGAGGGAGTTGATAAAAATGCTGAACCCAGAAGAGAGAAAAATCACCCTATCCCTTTTGGGATATCCAGAATACAGTGTGGGCAGGCTGATGACGCCTGATTACATATCTGTGCAAGCAGATTGGACCATCGCTGAGGTTTTAGAACACATTAGAGAAGTGGGTCAAGAATCGGAGACCATTGATGTTATCTATGTAATTAACGACCAAGGCCAGTTGGTAGACGACGTTAGAATCAGAGAATTTTTGTTGTCGCCACCAGACCGTTTGGTAAGTGAACTCACCGATGGGCGCTATATTGAGCTAAATGTATACGACGACCAAGAAAAGGCCAACCAGGTTTTCAAAATGAACAACCGCGTGGCGCTTCCAGTAGTAGACAACAACAACATCTTGTTGGGCATTGTAACGATTGATGATGTGCTCTGGGTAGCCAATGAAGAGTTCAGCGAGGATATGCAAAAGATGGGTGGAACTGAAGCCTTGGAGGAGCCCTACCTCGAAATATCTATTTTTAAACTTTTCAAAAAAAGAGTAGGTTGGCTGATTGTCCTTTTCCTCGGTGAAATGCTTACAGCAACCGCAATGGCCAGTTATGAATTGGCGTTAGAAAAAGCACTTATTCTTTCCCTTTTTATACCCTTAATTATTTCGAGTGGAGGCAATACAGGCTCTCAGGCATCCTCGTTAATCATACAAGCCTTAACAGTAGGAGAAGTCACAATAACCGACTGGTGGCGCGTTATGAAACGAGAAATCATTTCAGGCATCATGCTTGGTACCGTTCTTGGATTGATTGGTTTTATGAGGGTGGTGCTTTGGTCACAAATCTTTCCCGAAGTTTACGGTGTTCACTATCTGCTGATTGCATCCGTAGTTGGCGTATCGCTCATTGGAGTGGTGATGTTTGGCACCATATCCGGCTCCATGTTGCCTATCGTACTAAAAAGACTAGGAGCTGATCCTGCTGTTTCCTCTGCACCCTTCGTTGCAACACTCGTTGATGTTACTGGCGTAATTATCTACTTTAATTGCGCCTACCTGTTTTTGAAAGGAACCATGCTTTAGTTAGATGGCCTGGTGATTAAACGGTTGTAAAACCATTTCACTTACAACACCACTGGCTGGTTGCTGACAAAGAAACCAAATAGATCTAGCAGCTTCTTCCTCCCGAATCATTTTGTCTTTTTGCACTTTCAAATCAATGGTGTCCCAGAATGGTGAATCTACACCACCAAGAAATAAGTTGGTAATTCTTATCTCTGTTCTTTTTAACTCTTCCCTTACGCTTTGCATCATTCCTACAATACCATACTTACTTGCTGAGTATGCAGCAGCCCCTGCCATAGGCACTTTCCCTAATACACCCGGCACATTTATTATTAATCCTTTTTTTACTTCCTTCATGGATGGAAGAAAAGTTTTCACAAACAAGAAAGTCCCCAACAAATTGGTATTTAAAGATCTTGAAAACTCTTCTGCAGTAAGCAGATCCATTGATTTAATAATGCCTATTCCAGCAAGATTAATCAGTATATCTGGCGTACCCATTTCAGCATGCACTTTCTTTCCCAAAGCCTCCATCTGCTCTACACTGCTTATGTCCGCTGCAAAAAAATGAGTTGTCCTCAATCCAAACTCACCAACAATTTCATTTAATTTTTCCGCGTTTCTGCCAGTTACAAAAACCTCTGCTCCACTCTGATGCAACAATTTCACCAACTGTCTTCCAATTCCGCCAGTCGCTCCAGTTACCACCACTTTCTTTGCCGTGAGTTTTTCCATTTGCTTATTTTAGATTTAAACATTCCAAAAGAAAAATTGTTTTGTGAACTATGCGAGTTTCTTTGATCTTCCCCCACCAACTTTTTCAAAACCATCCCGCCATAGACAGCAACTTTCCTGTATACTTGATAGAAGAAGAGTTGTTCTTCAAACAATTCCTTTTTCATAAACAAAAAATTGTCTTACACAAAGCAAGTATGCAGGCCTATGCATCTGAGCTTAGAGAAAAAAATAATATTGTCAATTATATTGAATCGAATGACAACAATGCAGCTGTTGTCCAACTGATGAAACACCTGGGAAAACTTGGTGTCACCAACGCTAAATCCTGTTTTCCAAATGATGAATGGCTAAAGAAACGTGTTGACCAATCTGCGAAAAAAAATAAAATAAGCATTGAATGGATTGAAGGACCCGACTTCCTCACTGGCTTGCAAGAAATAGAGGAGTTTTTTAAAGGCAAAAAACAATACCATCAAACGGATTTCTATATCTACCAAAGAAAGAAATTGAACTTGCTTTTAGAGGTAGACAAAACACCGTTGGGTGGAAAATGGACCTTTGATGCAGACAATCGAAAAAAACTACCCAAAGAGGTAGTAATTCCTGCACCCCTTTTTCCAGAATCCGATAATCATTTACAAAAAGCATGTAAAGAGGTAGAGCTGCAATTTGCAAATAATCCCGGATCAAGTGAATTCATACCAGGAGTATTTCCATGGGCATGGACAAGAAAGCAGGCGTTGAACAACTTGCAGCATTTTCTTAGCACCCGGTTTCATCATTTTGGAGAATATGAGGATGCTATTGCCAAAGAAGAACATTTCATTTTTCATAGTTTGCTATCTCCCAGCATAAACATTGGACTCATTACTCCGAAAGAGGTGGTAGATGAAGCTATTTCCTATGCAAGTACACACGGTATCCCTTTGAACTCACTAGAAGGGTTCATTCGTCAGATTGTAGGATGGAGAGAATATATACGTGCCACCTATCTACTGAATGGAAACCTACAAAGAACTAAAAACTTTTGGGGATTCAAGCGAAAAATACCCAGCTCCTTTTACAATGGCACAACTGGCATCCCCCCAATAGATGATGTAATTAAAAAAATCCTTAAAACAGGTTATGCCCACCACATAGAAAGATTAATGGTATTGGGGAATTTTTTCTTGCTTTGCGAATTTGACCCTGATGAAGTCCACCGTTGGTTTATGGAAATGTTTGTGGATGCCTATGATTGGGTAATGGTTCCAAATGTGTATGGCATGACCCAATTTGCAGATGGCGGAACCATTACCACCAAGCCCTATATCAGTGGCAGCAATTACCTTTTCAAAATGAGTGATTATAAAAAAGAAAAAACTGATGCTCAAGACTCTTGGCATTATATATGGGATAGTTTATTTTGGAACTTCATGCATAAACAAAGGCAGTTTTTCTTAAAGAACCCAAGACTGGGTATGCTGGTTCACACCTTTGATAAAATGTCAGCGCAAAAACAAAACGACCATATCCAATCTGCTACAGCTTTTTTCAAAAAGCTGGATACTGAGCTGGAAGCAGTAACTTAGTCCTCTGAAATCAAGCTCCTTTTACCATGAAAATAACCTCAATAGAGCTATTCCGACTCACCATCCCCATGGAGCCATTTGTGATTGCCACTGAAACCTGTTATGCTGCCGAAAATGTCTACTTACGCATACACACCAACCATGGGATAACGGGTGTAGGAGAATGTAGCCCTTTCCCCATGTTGGTTGGCGAAACACAGGATACCTGTATGTATGTTGGCCATCAATTGGCAAAATTATTGATTGGGAAAAACCCTCTGGAGATTGAAGAGCGATTAAATGAATTGGATGCTTTTATTGCTTTCAACAAAACAATAAAAAGTGCTTTTGATATGGCATTGTATGATGTTGCCTCAAAGGCCGCTCAACAACCCTTGTATGCTTTTCTGGGTGGTGCCAAAAAGGAGATTCAAACAGACCTTACTATTGGCATCAGTACGCCAGAAAAAATGGCACAAACAGCTATAGCTTTTGTTACACAGGGTGTAAAGATCATCAAAATCAAGTTGGGAAAAAACGGTGAAGAAGATATTACAAGAGTACAAAAAATAAGAGACGCTGTTGGTCCATCAATTAAATTAAGAGCAGATGCCAACCAGGGTTGGGACTACCCCACAGCATTGAACACACTGGAAGCCATTGCATCATTTGACATTCAGTTTTGTGAGCAGCCGATGCATAAAAAATATGATCCGCTATTGCCTGAGCTGAAATCAAAAGTGAAAGTCCCCATTATGGCAGACGAGAGTGTATTTGACCACTACGACGCGGAGCGTTTAATCAAGAGCAACAGTTGTGATTTCATCAACATCAAACTTGCGAAATCGGGTGGAATTTTGGAAGCGATCAATATAGCAGATACCGCAGCCAAATACAACATGCCTTGTATGCTCGGAGGCATGGTAGAAAGTCGTTTAGCACTCACAGCTAAAGTGCATCTTGCCATGGCGAATAACAACCTGCAATTTTATGATCTTGATACCTGTTTATTAGGACACCTCAATGATCCAGTAATCGGGGGTGCCAGATACAATAATTATTTTCTAGAACTGGATGATACGCCTGGTATAGGCGCAGATATCGATCCCGCATATCTTGCAGGAGCTGAAAAATTTGTGATTTAAATTTTTAACAATGAAAGAAAAAAAAGCATCTGAATCAAAAGTGAATATGTCTGAGCTCGTACTGCCCAATGACACCAATTTTCACGGTAACTTAATGGGAGGCCGATTGATGTATTGGATGGATATAGCAGCAGGGATTGCAGCCGGAAAACATTGTAATTATTCTTGCGTAACAGTATCTGTAGACAATATTTCTTTTGATGCTGCGATTAAACTTGGACATGTAGTGCATATCGAAGCACAGGTTTCCCGTTCATTCAAAACTTCAATGGAAATTCACATCAAGGTTTGGGGAGAAGACCTTACTCAACAATACAAATACAGAAGCAATGAAGCTTACTTAACTTTTGTAGCAATTGATGCCAATGGAAAACCAAGACCGGTCCCGGAACTTGTTCCCGAAAATGAAGAAGAGAAAAAAACATTTGATAGTGCATTAAGAAGAAGACAACTGAGACTCATTCTGGCAAAGAAGATGAGACCGGAAGATGCTACTGAATTGAAAGCATTGTTCACCAATGAATAAAGCTTAAGCTGGAGCCACCTCATGATGATGCTTACCATTCATCATAAATTGTTTACTCTGTTCAATAGCATCCATGATTTGTTCAAGAATTTCATCAATATTTAGACTAGGATCAAAATGAATGGGTTGCTTGAAACGTATAGATAAAAGTGTTCCTTTCTTTTTAAATTTCAATCCCTTTCTATTAAAGGCTCTCCAAAAACCATTGATCACAACAGGTACAACAATAGGATTCAGCTCCTTAATAATGTGCGCAGTCCCTTTTCTCCCTGGTGCAAATGGTTTTGTAGTGCCCTGAGGAAAGGTAATGACCCACCGCTTTCTTAGGGCTTCATAAATCTTGGTATAATCACCTGCATCAACCTCTCGCTTAATGTCCTTTCCTCCAGCACGCCAGGTTCTTTTAATGGTGACAGCACCCGCAAGTGTAAAAAGTTTAGTAAGCAGGTTGTCTTTCATCGTTTCTTCTGCAGCAATAAAATTTACATTGACAAATGGATTGAGTAAATAATAGGGCATCCCAAGTCTGTTCATCTTTCTCCATTTCACTGCACAAAAAACATGCAAGAACGCCATCACATCTGCAAAGTAAGTCTGGTGATTACTCACAAATAAAACATTCTGTTTAGGTAACTGTCGCAAGTACTCGGTTCCCGTGATCTTGATTTTATTTATTATTGCGAGACCCGGATAAGTAATAATCCCAACAACTGCATAAAACAGCTTTCGAATCAATTTGACCTCCTTAAGTTTATCGACCAACATACTATCAAGATAAGGATAAATTCAAACATAAAGTTATTTTAATCAATGCTCCATCGACATTAATAAAATGAGATTTTGCATTTGTTATTGAATTATTTTTAATAAAAATTGATGAAAACGACTACTGCGATATTTGATATGGATGGACTGCTTATTGATTCAGAACCATTATGGTATGAAGCAGCATTAGAAAGTTTGGCAAAATTCGATATCCATATAGGCCATGCCGAATACTACGCTTCAACAGGTTTGAGAACAAAAGAATTTTTAGAACACTGGCTTGGTAAATTCAATATAGATTTAATACACTTGCCAGAAACAGAAGAGGATATCACCAGCCGTGTAATACGCAAAGTTTTTGAAAAAGGAACCACAATGAAAGGTGTTGAATTGGCGATAGAAAGTGTAAAAAAACTCGATTTAAAAATAGGTTTAGCCAGCTCTTCACCTTTGTCACTTATCCATGCAGTATTAGAAAAAACTGGACTGCAAAATGAATTTACTGTTGTCTGTTCGGCAGAACACCTTCCCTTTGGAAAACCACATCCACAAGTATTTATCAACTGCGCATTGGCGCTCAATAGCCACCCTGTTGAATGCTTCTGTTTTGAAGATTCTTTCAATGGTTTAATTGCGGCAAAAGCTGCAAGAATGAAATGTGTTGTAGTGCCACATCCAGATCAGTTCAATGAAACAAAATGGAATCTTGCAGACTTAAAACTTTCTTCACTTGATTTTGCGAGTAACGAAACTCTTCTAAAGTTGTTATAAAAAAAGTCCCAATCAAATGATTGGGACTTTCTATTTTCATGCAAGAAAAGATTACTCTCCTCCTTCCATTTTCTTTTTGAGTTCAGCAAGTACGCCAAGGTCTCCCAAAGTTGATTTCTCTACTTTGTTTTGAATATCCTTAACAGCTTTTTTGGTTTTAACTGCGTCGGCTTTCTTCTCCTTAACAACTGCTTCTTTTTCTTCTGCAATCACTTGCTCCCAAATGCGAGCGTGACTAAGAACGATTCTCTTTTCGTTGCGATCGAATTCGATAACAACAAATTGAATGGTTTCATCTGCACCTACAGTTTTACCATCTTCTTTTGCAAGATGACGTGCTGGCGCAAATCCTTCAAGACCGTAAGGCAACTGAACAACAGCACCTTTATCGTCCTTCTTAGTTACAGTTCCTTCATGTACAGAACCTATTGCAAAGGTTTCTTGAAGTGTATTCCAAGGATCTTCTTCCAACTGTTTGTGTCCTAGTTGTAGCTTCCTGTTTTCCTTATCGATGTTCAAAATCATCACATCAATCTGGCTGCCAGACTTGGTGAACTCAGAAGGATGATTGAAACGCTTCAACCAGCTAAGATCGCTGATGTGAATCATACCACCGATACCTGGCTGTAATTCAACAAACACACCGTATGGAGTAATGTTTTTTACAAGACCATTATGACGGCTTCCTACTGGGAATTTGTCTTCTATCTCACTCCAAGGATCTGAAGAAAGTTGCTTGATAGAAAGACTCATTTTTCTGCTGTCCTTATCAAGTGTTACCACTTTGGCTTCATACTCGTCATTTAACTTGAAGAATTCTTTTGCGTTTACTGGCGTATTTGCCCAAGTGATTTCACTCACGTGTACAAGACCTTCAACACCTGGTGTGATCTCAAGGAACGCACCATAATCTTCAATGTTAACAACCTTTCCTTTCACATTAGCACCTTCAACAATGTCAGTTGATAGAGTATCCCATGGATGAGCAGTCAATTGCTTCAAACCAAGGCTGATTCTACGCTTCTCATCATCAAAGTCAAGAACAACAACATTCAGCTTTTGGTCGAGCTTCAACACCTCTGAAGGGTGATTGATGCGGCCCCAACTGATATCTGTGATATAAAGTAAACCATCAACGCCACCTAGATCAAGGAATGCTCCGAAATCAGTGATGTTTTTAATAGTTCCTTCAAGTACCTGACCTTTTTCAAGTTTACCCATAATCTCAGCACGTTGTGCTTCGATGTCACTTTCAATGAGGGCTTTGTGAGACACAACGGCATTTTTAATCATTTCGTTGATCTTCACCACCTTGAATTCCATTGACTTGCCTACGAATTGATCGTAGTCAGTTACAGGCTTCACATCAATCTGTGATCCTGGTAGGAATGTTTCCATTCCAAGGATGTCTACAATTAGACCGCCCTTGGTTTTGCTAGTGACATGTCCGGTAACTACTTCACCAGTCTTATGCATGTCGACAATACGCTCCCAAGCACGTGTGATACGGGCTTGCTTACGGCTTAAATGCAAATGACCTTCCCTGTCCTCTTTTTCAACAACCATTACTTCAACCACATCCCCTGTTTTCAAACCTTGAATGTCTCTGAATTCGTTTAACGAAACAAGACCATCACTTTTGAAACCAATGTTAATCACTACGTCGGTTTTGGTAACGCCTACTACAATACCTTGAACCATTTCACCGTCAGTGATTTGCTTGAATGTGCCTTCGTATACGGCATCAAATTTTAGTTGCTCCTCGTTGTTGTAACGAGAGACATTTCTCTTGTCTACGCTCCAATCGAAATCATCGTGGGCTGAGACTGCTGGGCTAGTTAGTGTTGTGTTTTCTTCCACTATTTATGTCCTCCTTTTGTTTGTATTTCAAGCTGTTTTGTCAACTTGATTTGGGGACGGCAAAGGTAGCGGAAATCCTGATTTCTTCACATTAAATTGGTCCTTTTTTACCCCATTTGGGTCCATCTTGCTAAAAAAAATGAAAATTACGGCTGGTTGAACGCTAAATGGCCATTTTTTTGAGGGCGGAAGCCAATTTATCCAGGTCTTTTAGCGAGGTGTATACATTGGGCGTAATCCGAACACCATGAATATTTTCCCAGTTGATGGCCACCGTATGGATCTTGTGCTTACTAAACAACTCACTTGAAATTTCTTCAGGTTTTTTCCCTTCAATCGCAACACTTCCAATTGCACAGGAGAGGTGATTTTTCTTTGGATGATTGAAACTTACTTTTGGCAAATCTTTAATTTGGTCTACCCAGTAATTTTTTAAAAATCGTAAACGTTCTTCTTTTCTTTTATTGCCCATCACATCGTGAAAATCGACTGCCGAACCAATGGCCATCTCTGAAGCAAATGAGCGTGTTCCTAATGATTCAAACTTACGTATATCCGATCCATCTGGTTCGTTATTTGAAAGCAACGCCCAAACGTTTTTAATCTTCTCTTTTTTGATATACAACAACCCACTTCCAAATGGCGCACTTAACCATTTGTGTAAAGAAGAAGCAAAATAATCGCAACCCAAATCCTCAATTTTGAAATCAAAATGTGCCAATGTATGTGCCCCATCTGCAATCACTTCTATGCCTCTTGCATGCGCCGCATCTGCGATTTTTCTTACTGGCATAATTTGACCGGTCCAGTTAATCAAATGGGTAACCATCACCACCTTGGTCTTGTTCGTAAATGCTTTGGTATAGAAGGCCGCTATTTCATCATCATTTTCCATGGGCAATGGCAAATCAAGCCAGACCAATTTTATTCCATCCCTTTTTTCCCTTTGCTTCCAGGCATTGATCATGTTTGGATAGTCTTGTTTGGTAAGCACTACCTCATCACCCGCCTTTAGATTTAAACCAAAAATAACAGTATTCAATCCTTCAGTTGCATTTCGGTTGATTGCAATTTCTTCTTTATCACATCCACAGAGTAATGCAAGCTTTTCCCTCAAGGGTTCTCTTCCTTGATCAAGTATTTGCCACATGTAATAGGATGGCGCTTCATTCGCATATTGGTAATACCTAATGTGCGCGTCTTGTACAACCTTCGGTTGAGGTGCAACACCTCCATTGTTTAAGTTTATGATATTTGCACTCACTGTATATGCTTCTCTAATCCATCCCCAAAAATCTTCATCCTGCGCAAACGCTGAAGATGGTGCAGTATCCAAAGTTTTTTTCATCTCCTCCGCTGATCTTCCAAAAGTTGGATTTACTGCATATAAAAAAGGCAGTGTGGTTGCAGCACCCGAAAACAAACGGATAAAATTTCTACGGGAATTGGTTTGCATAAATAGTGGTCGTTGGTTCTACTTCTAAGTTATGGAATTAGCAACAATCCACCCACTTGTCCATGCATGTTGAAAGTTATACCCTCCAGTTATTCCATCAACATCCATTACTTCCCCAGCAAAATATAAACCCTGCACCTTTTTACTTTCCATTGTATTTGCATCTATCTCTTGTAATGCAATTCCACCAGCTGTAACAAACTCCTCTTTAAATGTAGTCTTCCCTTTTGCCTGATAAAGATCGTTACACAATGTTTTCGAAAGTAAAACCAACTGTGCATGCGGTAGATTACCCCAGTCCGTAGTTGGGTCTATTGTTGCGCGCATGAGCAAATAATCCCAAAGCCTAGAAACCAATCCAAAGCCCTGCTTAGCGCCAACAGTTCCTTTTGCATTCTGCTTGTACCCTTTCAAATATTCAAGCACCCCGCTCTCGTGGTAGTCTGGCAACCAGTTTACACATACATCAAACTCATAGTTCATGTTGTTCAAATCCCGTGCGCATCGAGAAGACAATTTCAACACAGCTGGTCCGCTTAGTCCCCAATGAGTGATAAGCAGCGGACCCTCTTCAACAACTTTTAAGAATGGAATCTTAACGACAGCATGCTTCACGGAAACACCCATCAATGCATGAAGTTTTTTATCTGGAATATTAAATGTAAATAGAGAAGGGACTGGTTCAGAAATGGTATGGCCAATTGAAGCAAGCCAATCGAATCCGGATAATTTTGGATATCCCCCTGAAGCAATACACACATAATCTGCAGTTACCTCTGTTTTTGTTTTATTCACATCGGTAACTTCCAAAAGAAAATGATCTGCTGTTTTAACAATAGAAATCACCTCCACGCTGGTGTTTATCTCAACTGCATGTTTCGATGCTTCTGACAGTAGACAGTCGATGATGCTTTGTGAATTGTTAGACACTGGAAACATTCTTCCATCGCTTTCCTCTTTCAGCGTTACCCCTCGTTCTTCAAACCACTGAATTGTATCCATCGGTGAGAACTGGTGCAATGTTTTTTTTAACAAGCGCATTCCTCTTGGATAAGCATGCAACATGTCTTCTACTTCCTCAGATGCATGGGTAACATTGCATCTTCCTCCACCACTTACTTTTACTTTTGAAAGCAATTTTGTTGTTTTTTCCAAAATCACTACTTCAAAATCTTTGTGTAATCTTGCGGCATTTACTGCGCAAAAAAACCCAGAGGCTCCTCCGCCTATAACAATTAATTTTTTTCTTCTTGTCATTTGTGCAATAGCATGACTGATGCAAAAATCTCTAGACCAACCCACTGAAGGTCAGTAGTTGCTAAAAAGTAGTGGATTGTTTTTTTCGTTTAACTCGATGCTTTCGAAACTCGATAGAATATCTACCCTGCCGCGTTTTACACAAACATCGTGCTCATAATGTGCGGAGAACTTACCGTCTTTGGTTCTAACTGTCCATCCATCGGCATCATAAATTACATCACGTGTGCCAACATTGGTCATGGGCTCAATTGCAATAACCATGTTTTCGCGCAACTTAGGACCTGCTCCTTTTTTACCATAGTTAGGCACTTGGGGATCTTCGTGCAATTGCTTTCCCAAACCATGTCCAACCAATTCACGCACTACTCCAAAATGATGTTTTCTTTCTGTAAAATCTTGTATTGCAAAGGAAATATCACCTACCCTATTTCCTGCGATGGCTTTTTCTAGACCAAGGTAAAGAGACTCCCTGGTTACGCGCATCAAAAGCTGGTGCTCCTCAAGCACAGGAGAAAGTCCAAATGTATAGGCACTGTCACCATGGTACCCATTCTTATAAACCCCAACGTCGATCGAAACAAGATCTCCTTCTTTTAATTCATTGTTGTTGGGGAAACCATGTACCACAGCGTCGTTTACTGAAATACAGGTTGCAAAGGGATATCCACGGTAATTCTTGAAAGAAGGTTCAGCTTTGTTGTCAAATATGTATTCTTCTGCTCGTTTATCCAACATGGCTGTTGTGATACCAGGCCTGAGAAGTGTTGCAAGCTCGGCAAGTGTACTGCTTACCAAAAGAGCACTTTCACGGATCAGTTCAACCTCCGCATTGGTCTTGATCAGAATCATGTTAAATAGAAGTGGATGACGCAGTCTGTCTTCCCTGAATCCTGCCACCAGACATCAAGCCATCATATTGACGCATAAGAAGATGGGTCTCGATTTGCTGAAGTGTGTCTAACACAACACCTACCATGATAAGCAAAGAAGTTCCTCCAAAGAAAGATGCAAAAGATTGAGTTATACCAAATTGTTGTGCAATACCAGGGAGAATACCAATCAAGGCAAGAAATATGGCACCTGGGAGCGTAATGCGATCCATCACTTGCCCAATATAATCTGCTGTAGGTTGCCCAGGTTTTACGCCAGGAATAAATCCATTGTTTTGCTTTAAACTATCCGCCATCTGCTTTGGATTAAAAATCAAAGCCGTGTAAAGGAAAGTGAAAGCAATAACCATTACCACATAAATAAGCATATACCAAATATTGCTTGGGTCATTGAAGATTCTAGCAATACCTTTTCCAGATTCAATGTTGGTAAATGAGAAAAGGGTAGGCAAAAACATAATGGCTTGGGCAAAAATGATAGGCATTACACCAGAAGCATTTACTTTTAATGGGAGAAACTGTCTCTCACCACCTACGGCTCGGTTGCCAACCAATTGCTTTGCATAACTGATCGGTACTTTTCTAACGCCTTGTACCAAGAGAATGAGTCCAAGTATAATTACAATTAAGAAAGCGATTTCAATTAGAAACAACAATAGACCACCACCACCACGGGTTTGTTTGGCTGCAAATTCACCCAAAAATGACTGAGGGAGACGAGCAAGGATACCCACCATGATAATGATAGATGTGCCATTACCCAATCCTTTATCTTGTATTTTTTCACCCAACCACATTACAAACAAAGTGCCTGCAGTTAAAACGATTACAGTAGATATCCAGAAATAAGGTTGGTATGATTCGATAAGTGCATCGCGACTCACATTTCTAAGGTAGGCTACGTATGCAGCAGCTTGGAAAAGAGTAACAAGAGCAGTAAGGTATCTTGTCCACTGGTTGATTTTCTTCCTGCCACTATCTCCTTCCTTTTGTACTTTTTGCATCTGAGGCACCAAAATGGTCATCAATTGCATAAAAATGGATGCAGAAATATAGGGCATAATACCCAGTGCAAAAATTGAAGCATTTGAGAAAGAACCACCTGCAAATGTATCGAACAAACCAAGTAATCCCGATTTAGCGCTTTGCAAATCAAGTTTGTTTGGGTCAATACCCGGAAGGGCTACGTGGGCACCAAAACGGTACACAAGAATAAGCAAAAGAGTAACTCCAATTTTTGATTTTAGATCCTCTATGCTCCAGATGTTCTTAAGTGTTTGAATGAATTTCTTCACTGGTAACTTTTTAGTCCTTTATTCTGCACTGTGTTCGCAGTTAAATATCGGAAATTATTTGATGATATCAACAGTTCCACCAGCTGCTTCAACAATTGTCTTGGCTTTTTCGCTGATGGCGTTCACTTTGAAATTAACCTTTGAAGTAATGGTTCCGTTACCCAAGATTTTAACCTTGTCGGTACGGTTTACCAAACTATTGATATAAAGATTTTCCATGCTGAAATCAGTTATGCCGTATTTAGCAACCAATTCTTCAACTTGTCCGAGATTGAATACTTTGTACTCAACCCTATTGATGTTTTTAAATCCAACTTTAGGGATACGTCTTTGGATAGGCATCTGACCGCCTTCATGGTGTCTTTTAGACTTGTAACCTGCACGGCTCTGTCCACCTTTATTACCTTTGGTAGAAGTTCCACCATGTCCGGATGCTTCACCACGTCCAATTCTTTTTTCTTTTTTTGTTGCGCCTTTTGCAGGTCTTAAAGTGTGTAATTTCATGATACTTTTTTTACTCAACGCAGTCCCCTAAGACCACTCGTAGATAATTAATTAAAAAAGACATTCAGGGAAATGCCTAGATTTCTTCCACCTTTACAAGGTGTTGGACTTTTTTGATCATGCCCAGAATTTGAGCAGTAGCTTCCACTTCAACTGTAGCGTTTACTTTACGCAAACCCAGTGCTTCCATGGTACGCTTTTGACGTTCTGGACGATCAATAACACTTTTTACTTTTGTAATTTTTACCTTCTTCATATTGAAACCCGCAGGGGATTTTTTGTTAATGGATATTTGCCTTGTGAGCGATTAACCGTTGAAAACTCTTTTCAATCCGATGGTCCTTGTTTTGGAAATTTGAATAGGCTCACGAAGCATTGCAAGTGCTTTGAAAGTTGCTTTCACAACATTCTGTGGATTGGCAGAACCCAAAGATTTAGCCAACACGTCTGTGATTCCAACGCTTTCAAGAACTGAACGCATACTTCCTCCTGCGATTACACCAGTACCGTGTGCAGCTGGCTTGATCAACACTTTAGAAGCACCCTCTTTTGCATACTGATCGTGCGGGATAGTTCCCTTCATCACTGGCACCTTGATCAGGTTCTTCTTCGCGTCTTCAATGCCCTTGGTTATGGCCTGTTGTACTTCCTTAGCCTTACCAAGTCCGTGACCAACTACACCCTGTTCGTTACCAACAACTACCAGTGCTGAAAAGCTAAATGCCCTACCACCTTTTGTTGTTTTCACAACACGATTGATAGAAACAACTTTCTCCTTCAACTCAAGATCTCCGGCTTTGACTTTGGTATAAATTACTTTTGACATCTATTGATATATTAGTTTGAATGAAACAGATTAGAACTTAAGACCTCCCTCACGTGCACCTTCAGCAACAGCTTTGATTCTCCCGTGATAAAGGAAACCTCCGCGATCAAAAACACAAGATGCAAGACCCAATTCGACAGCTTTTTTAGCTACTGCCTCACCAACCATCTTTGACTTTTCAGTCTTGGTACCTTTTTGTGCTGCAATATCTTTATCGCGAGATGATGCAGAAGCAAGGGTATTGCCGTTGACATCATCAATCATTTGTGCATAAATGTCTTTGTTGCTTCTGAATACGCTCAATCTTGGTAATTGTGCGGTTCCCGAAATTTTCTTACGGATCGTGTACTTGATCCTTTGTCTTCTTAATGCTTTTACGTTCATTGCTTATAGTTTGTCCTGATGCTGCCAGGAGTTATTTAAAATTATTTACCTGCTGCTTTACCTGCTTTACGACGGATGTATTCACCCTTGTATTTCACACCTTTTCCTTTGTACGGTTCAGGCTTCCTTAATCCTCTAATTTTTGCAGCTACTTGTCCAACCAACTGCTTGTCGCTTCCTTCAAGAAAAATCCTAGGATTATCTCCTTTTTCTTGTGTGGTATG
>JBFYPP010000002.1:0-25599 GCA_041303255.1 Chitinophagia bacterium
ATATTGAACCAGGGATACAGGCACATGCAGGTAAATTTGTAATCCCAACAGAAAACAGAAGCACCACAGTAAAAGCCATCAAGTCATTTGAGTTTAACGACCAAAGGGTAGCAGGAAGCTTCATTCTTTACCCGCGACCTTTAGGCATACAAGCCGAATATAATGTAGGGAAAGGCCCCAGATACAACCCCGCAGCCGATTCTATTGAGCTCCAATCTTTATCTGGCGGATATGCTACCATCAGCTATAAAATAATGGGAAAAAGAAAAGAGGAAGTATTCTTCCCCTTTACCAGAATACAGTCATACAATGGTGGTAAAAAACACGAATTAGATGCCAGAACCTATCATGTTAGAGAAATTGAAACTGGATTAGAATGGCAATTCAATAAATACTTTGAACTTACTGCATCCTATGTGCTTTCGCACCGCAGATTTGAGGATAGTAAGTTGAGATCCAATGACCAAAAAGGAAGGTTATTGAGACTTCAAGCACAAATAAACTTTTAATAAATTAAAACATAACCAATGGCAGCCAATTCATTTTTCAAGATGTTTCTCCCAAAAGACAGAATCTTTTATACCCTTTTTGAAAGCGTCGCAGAAACAGTACAAAAAATGGGGTACACGCTTCAAGAAATGGTCTATGAAGCAGATGAAGACAAAAGAGCAAGCATTCTTGCGCAAATCGAGAATCTCGAACACAAGAATGATGACATGACCCATAACATCTTCACAGAATTAGGCAGAAATTTCATTACGCCATTTGACAGAGAAGATATTCACCAGCTTGCCTCTTCTTTAGACGATATAGCAGATTACATCTATGCTTCAGCAAAAAAAATAAACTTTTATAAAATTAATCCAAATGATACTGGCATTCACAAAATGACAGAATTGATTGTGCAGGGTTGCATAGAGATTAAAAAAGCGGTCCACGGATTAAGAGACATGAAAAATTTACGTGAAATGACAGAGGCATTGGTTAAGATAAACAGTATCGAAAACCAGGCCGATGATGTTTTTGACATGAGTATTGAAATGCTTTTCAACGTCGAAAATGATTTTAAAGAGGTAATCAAAAAAAGAGAAATCTACCAAGTACTCGAAATTGCAACTGATAAATGTGAAGACGCAGCAAATGTGATTGAGTCTATCATCATCAAATATGCATAACACTTACTAAAGAACCAACACACATGACCCTTCTGATTGTCATCATCATATTAGCACTTGTCTTTGACTACATCAATGGCTTTCACGATGCAGCAAACTCAATAGCAACAGTAGTTTCCACAAAGGTCCTGACCCCTTTTCAGGCAGTTATCTGGGCCGCATTTTTCAATTTTGTTGCTTATTGGATATTTCAGGATCATGCTGTGGCAAATACCATCAGTAAAACAGTAAACAAAGAATTCATTACACTCCCTGTTATCCTATCGGGGTTGGTCGCAGCAATTTTTTGGAATTTGCTTACCTGGTGGTATGGCATACCTTCTTCTTCTTCACATACTTTAATTGGTGGATTTGCTGGAGCAGCAATTGCCCATGCATTTACTGTCAAAGGCGGAGACATCGCCATTGGCAAAATTGTAGAAAACCAAACCATCATAAAAACAGTCCTTTTTATATTCTTTGCTCCAATGATTGGTATGGCGATCTCTATTTTCATTACCATTGTAACCATCATGAGGAACATGTGGTTAAGAATAGCTATTATCCTTACAGCTACTTTACTAACAGTGGTCCTATTCGACCGATTTGAAGAAAGCAAAATGGATGAGAGTCTGCAAAAATTCATTAAACTGGATAAATACAAGAGTGATTTTGCTGCTGCGCAGATTGCATTTGAGGAAAATAAACAGGATGAAAAAAATGCAGACAAGTATGCATCTGCTGAGAAAAAATTAAATAAAGCCGAAGATATTTACAATCAAATCTCCCCTCTTGTTAAAAATTTCGACCAAATAGGTGCTGACTCGATTGCATCATATGCATACAACAAAGGATTTCTTACAGATATTGAAATCAGCAAGTTGAAAGACGAGACCAGAAACGCAAATAACTTTTTGGTATTAGAGGCACTATCTGCCTCTAATGAGAATAATAAGAAAGAGTTCGAAATTGCAAAAACAGAAACAGAAAAATACAAAGAACCGATAGCTAAATTTCTCAAAAATGAATTATCAGCTGATAGTGCCATTGCACAGATGAATAAACTATATCCTATCGATGTCAAAAACATAGATAAAATAAAAACAAAGCTGGAAAAATTCAACATCAAAAAATCTTTTGTCAAGGATATTGAAAAATCAGAAAATGGAGTAATTGTGTGGGGAATTGTTTGCACTTCTATTTTATTTATACTTGTTTATCTGTACGTAGAAAAAATAAAAACACCTACTGCTTACTCTGTTGCATATATGTTTAAAAAACTGCAGTTGTTCAGCTCAGCAGCATTCAGTATTGGACATGGTGGTAATGATGCACAGAAAGTGATGGGCATTATTGGCGCAGCTTTGATTGCAAGTGGCAGCATACAAGACTTTGGACAACTACCCAATTGGGTTCCTATTTCATGTTACCTGGCGATAGGTTTGGGAACAATGAGTGGAGGATGGAAGATTGTAAAGACCATGGGTACCAAAATCACCAAGGTTACTCCTCTAGAAGGTGTTGCGGCTGAAACAGCTGGTGCATTCACATTGTTCTTTACAGGCCAAATGGGGATACCAGTTTCAACTACACATACGATCACAGGATCAATCATTGGTGTGGGGGCAACTAAACGATTAAGCGCAGTTCGATGGGGTGTGACTTCTTCATTGCTGGTGGCCTGGATTCTAACTATCCCAGTGAGCGGATTGCTTGCGGCCCTAGTTTATTTAGTAACTAGGCTTTTTACGTAAGACCTAACTAGAATTTAATTTCTTGCTTAAAAGACAATCCCAAAATATGGTAAACTCTTTTATAAGATTTCGCATAATCAGGTCTGTTAATGTAGAATACATCAACTGATGACTTTTTTGTAAAGTTATACCTTAGTCCACCTTGAATGCGGTAATTGTCAATTTTAAGCCCCTGTTGAACCTGGTAAATTGGCTCAAAAGCAATTATCATGTCAACTTTTTTTGACACCTCTTTTTTCATCCTAAGCCTTGTTCTGATAAAATTATCCCTATCGATTTCTTTAGCTGGATCGTCAAAATCCTGCACTTGATTTTGGTACAACACCCTTAAATCAAATTTAAAATCTTCTATTTTTTTATCAAGAACAAACCCTGCACTGATTCTGTTGTATGTCCCTTTTAATACTTTTGAAAGTCGATATTCTGCAAGCAATGAAAAAGAAGATGCCAATTCCTTTTCCACTCCAATTGAGTAGAAAGATCCATTAAAGCTCTTAAAATCATTGAACATCCTTGCTTGGTATTCAATTTCGGCTTTCCATTTTTTAGGTAAGTTAAGATCAAGGCCGGCGCTAAACCAACCCTGACTATCCACAGGATCAGATTTGGTTGCCTGTGCCTGTACTTTGGCTAAAATAATTAAAAAAACAAATATGAATACTGTACTAAGCTTCTTCATAATGTACTTGTAAAATGACTGAATCTTTTAAAAAATCAATATCCCCAACTTCTACTTGAAAAATCTTTAGTCCAGTTCGATTTTCCAATTCTGAAATCAATTCCGCTTTTTTATCTGGATGCACAAGTTCAGGTTTTTCAAAAACAATTGAAATTTTACACTTTTTTCTCGCGACAAAACCTTGCTCCAACAAATAGGTCATCCCTAAAATAAATCCAGAAAGAAAAAGATGTTCAAAAAAACTTCCCGTACTCACTGCCAAAACCAATCCAAGTGCAATACACAAAAAAAGATAGGTCATGTCAACTGCAGAGATACCTTCGGTTCTATACCGCAACATGGAGAAAATTGCAAATAATCCAAATGCCGCTCCAGTGCTCAAATCA
The DNA here is from genome assembly GCA_041303255.1 of Chitinophagia bacterium. Classification (GTDB taxonomy): domain Bacteria; phylum Bacteroidota; class Bacteroidia; order Chitinophagales; family Chitinophagaceae; genus Pollutibacter. Next base: position 3,974 of record JBFYPP010000002.1, read on the forward strand.
ACCCTATTCAGCAAATAGCTGATGAAAAACACAATTATATTAAAGGAGAAAAAGGTAAGAAATAAGTCTGTCCTGAAATGTTTTTTAAGGTATATAAACTTGGACAATACATAGATAGAAACCAAATCGATGGTTAGTTTACCAATAAAAACAGGATTAATTTCTTCCCAAGTCCAATTACCAATTAGCTGTAGAAACTGCATAAGCGTTTATTAATTTATTTGTTTTTCGAATCAAGTATTTGAAATTATTCATTTTTAACCCGGGTGTAAGAATTGCCATACCATAACAATACTTACTGAATGAACTTTTAGCAATCCGCTTATCACGCATCAGTTTCACAAATGGAGAATATTCGCCATTGACCCGTTTAGACTCCGCCACAATAAATTCTTCACATCTTTGTTCACGATCTCCTTTCTTGAAACTAAGTTCAATATCAAGTGTCAGTTTTTCATTAAACGATTTTGAGTAAAAAGTGATTCTTTTATAACGCACTTCAATTTGATGCTCCAAACCTGAGACAAGTGGAACCGAAGACAATGTTCTTTGTTTCAATGTAATTCCCTTGTTCGTTTTCTCCTTTATTTCAAAAAACGAACTGCCATCACTGTAGTTTCTGATACGCATTTTTTTTCTATTCCCATGCTCATTATGGTGTGATAAATAGAACGCAAGATCAGGTGTATCAAAATAATGTGTAGAATAATCCTGTAAAACGACACCCTTGTTTTCCATCACAGCATAATCATCCCAAATAGAAGCCAAGAGCTCTTCAAGGCCAGCATAATGAAACAGAAATTTAGTATCTGTCCTTCCTGAAAACAAGAGTTGCGGCTTTAAATCAAGAAAATCGACAGTTTCAAAGCGTGAAAAAGAAAATTCATTCATAAGGCATTTCAATCCTAATCAAGATATTGAATTATGCCCTTTCATACTACTAATAAATTCATAAAAAAAGCCACCCCAAATTGGGATGGCTTGTATTTTAATGAGTTGCTGTGTTTTAGTTCTCAAACTTGAGATCCAATCCAAGTCCCCTCAATTCATGTACCAATACATTGAATGATTCTGGTATTCCAGCACGTGGAACATTGTCACCCTTAACGATAGCTTCATAAGTCTTGGCTCTTCCAATGATATCATCAGACTTAAGCGTAAGTAACTCTTGAAGTATGTTAGAAGCTCCATAAGCCTCTAGTGCCCAAACCTCCATCTCACCGAAACGCTGTCCACCGAACTGTGCTTTACCACCCAATGGCTGTTGTGTAATCAATGAATATGGTCCAATTGAACGTGCGTGCATCTTGTCGTCTACCATGTGGTGTAACTTCAGCATATAGATAATGCCTACAGTTGCTTTTTGGTGGAAACGCTCTCCAGTTTCACCATCATAAAGATAAGTGTGACCAAAGCTTGGCAATTCTGCTTTATCAATCAATTCTTTGATTTCATCAACAGTAGCTCCATCAAAAATTGGTGTAGAAAAACGCAGTCCCAATTTTTCACCGGCCCAGCCCAAGATGGTTTCATAGATCTGTCCCAAGTTCATACGAGAAGGTACACCCAATGGGTTCAAAACGATATCCACAGGGGTTCCATCTTCAAGGAAAGGCATATCTTCTGCTCTTACAATCTTTGCAACAATTCCTTTGTTTCCGTGACGACCGGCCATTTTATCTCCCACTTTCAGCTTACGCTTAACGGCAAGATAAACTTTAGCCAATTTCAATACACCTGCTGGCAATTCATCACCAATAGAAATATTGAATTTTTCACGCTTGTATCTACCCAACTCTTCGTTGTATTTGATATTGTAGTTGTGCAACAAAGTATTGATTGAATGATCTATCTTCTCATCACCTGTCCATCCCAAAGGATTTACATTTTGATAATCGATAGTAGCCAATGCTTTCGGATTGAACTTGGCACCTTTACCAATGATCATTTCACCAAAGTTGTTAGAAACACCAGATGAAGATTTATCCTTCAATAGAATTTGAAGTTTGCCTACAAGTAATTCAAGTATGTCTTTTTCATTCTGCGTATGAACAGCTTCAAGCTTTTCAATTGCAGCTTTTTCTTTGACTTTGGAGTTCTTGTCTTTCTTTGCCCTTTGAAAAAGTTTCTTTCCAATTACAACACCTTCAGTTCCGCTTGGTGCTTTCAAAGAAGCATCTTTGGCATCTCCGGCTTTGTCGCCAAATATGGCCCTCAACAACTTCTCTTCAGGGGTAGGATCACTCTCACCCTTAGGTGTGATCTTACCAATGATGATATCCCCTTCCTTAACCTGAGCACCTATACGGATGATACCGTATTGGTCGAGGTCTTTGGTAGCTTCTTCAGAAACGTTTGGAATATCTGGAGTTAATTCTTCTTCTCCCAACTTCGTATCACGCACTTCAAGTTCAAATTCAGAAATATGAATTGAAGTAAATAAATCTTCGCTCACTACCTTTTCATTGATTACAATCGCATCTTCAAAGTTGTAGCCTTTCCATGGCATGAATGCCACTTTCAAGTTACGACCCAATGCGAGTTCACCATTTTTAACCGCATACCCTTCAGTTAGGAAATCACCCATCTTTACACGCTGCCCTTTTGCAACAGCTGGGCGAAGTGTGATTGAAGTTTCCTGGTTTGTTTTGATAAACTTGGTTAATCGGTATACTTTCAAATCATCTTCAAAGCTCACCAGTTTTTGCGCCTCGTCACGCTCATAACGAACATGAATTTCGTTAGCATCTACAAACTCAACAACACCTTCACCCTCTGCGTGCATTTGAATACGCGCATCACGTGCGGCCTTTGCTTCAAGTCCGGTTCCTACAATCGGAGCCTGTGGCTTGATCAATGGAACAGCCTGACGTTGCATGTTTGATCCCATCAAAGCACGGTTGGCATCATCATGTTCAAGGAAAGGAATCAAAGAAGCACTTAGACCAACAATCTGGTTGGGAGCCACATCCATGTATTCAACTTCATTTGGCTCAAGAATTGGGAAGTCGCCAGTTTGTCTAGCCTTCACCTTATCTTCAGCAAATTCACCTTTATCAGTCAATGGCACGTTAGCCTGTGCAATCTTCGCTGTATCCTCTTCTTCCGCACTTAGGTAGGTAAGTTTTTTAACTTCTACCTTACCATTGTTTACTTTTCTATAAGGAGTTTCAATAAAGCCCATGTCATTGATCTTGGCATGCACGCAAAGCGTAGATATCAAACCAATATTTGGACCCTCTGGGGTTTCAATAGTACAAAGACGACCATAGTGTGAATAGTGAACGTCACGTACTTCAAAACCAGCACGCTCTCTACTTAAACCACCGGGACCAAGAGCGGAGATACGACGCTTGTGCGTGATCTCACTCAATGGATTGGTTTGATCCAAGAACTGTGAAAGTTGTGATGTACCAAAGAAAGAATTAATAACAGAAGATAGTGTACGCGCATTAATAAGATCAACTGGTGTAAACACCTCGTTGTCACGCACGTTCATACGCTCACGGATAGTTCTGGCCATCCTGGCAAGACCTACACCAAATTGTGCATACAATTGCTCACCAACAGTACGAACACGTCTATTGCTCAAGTGATCAATATCATCAATCTCCGCCTTACCGTTGGTTAAGCGAACAAGATATTTGATAATCTCAATGATGTCTTCTTTTGTCAATGTCTTTTGGGTAAGACCATAATTCAGGTTTAATTTTTTATTGATCTTGTAACGACCAACTTCGCCTAAATCATAACGCTTATCGCTGAAAAACAATTTATCAATTATACCACGAGCAGTCTCGTTATCAGGAGCATCAGCACCTCTCAATTGCTTATAGATATGCTGTACCGCCTCTAACTCTGAATTAGAAGTATCCTTATTCAAAGTATTGTAAATGATAGCATAATCACCACTCACCTCTTCTTTCTGTATGAACACACTTTTTACACCTGTCTCAAGAATTGCTTCAAGATCTTTATCATTCAACACTTTATCACGCTCCAACACCACTTCATTTCTTTCCAATGAAACAACCTCACCTGAATCTTCGTCAACAAAATCTTCTACCCATGTCTTCAATACCCTTGCAGCAAGACGCTTACCAACAAGTGGAGAAAGTGTTTTCTTATCGGCCTTCACCTCATCTGCCATGCCAAACAACTCAAGAATATCTTTATCAGTTTCAAAACCAATTGAACGAAGTAATGTGGTTACAGGAAACTTCTTTTTACGATCGATGTAAGCATACATCACGTTGTTGATGTCTGTAGCAAATTCCATCCACGCACCTTTGAAAGGAATTACACGAGCGGAGTAAATCTTTGTTCCATTCGGATGCAAAGACTGTCCAAAGAATACACCAGGTGAACGATGTAACTGAGAAACGACTACCCTTTCCGCACCATTGATAACGAAAGTACCACGGGGTGTCATGTAAGGAATATTTCCCAAAAACACATCCTGAACAATGGTTTGGAAGTCAACGTGCTCTTCATCATTACAACTTAAACGCAGTTTTGCCTTTAGCGGAACTGCATAAGTAAGACCACGCTCCATACACTCTTCAATGGTATAACGGGGCGGATCAATAAAATAATCAAGGAACTCCAACATGAAAATGTTCCTCGTATCATTAATAGGGAAATTCTCCTTAAAAACCTTGAATAGACCTTCGTTGTTACGCTTGTCTGGGGTGGTTTCCAATTGAAAATAATCCTTAAACGACTGAATCTGGATTTCTAAAAGATCTGGGGTTTCCGCCAGATGCTTTACTTTACCAAAATGTACTCTGCTAGTAGCCACTTTTGCTGAAGACATAGAATGATGTGCTTTTTAAAGTGTGTGTATCCTAAAACAATGAAGTCCCACTACCAAACAAGATGTTCAATAAATTGAAAATCAGCTAGTTACGGTAATATAGGTGTGCAAAATTGAATTAAGCCCAATTTAGGGATTGCGAAGTTAGGATAATTCACTGAATTACACAAATTTATTGGATGGTGGAAAAGGGCTGACAGTATTGTTAACGCCCTCCTTTTAGGGAAATAATGAACATAAAAAAACCGGACCAAAGTCCGGCTTTTATCTATAAAAATAGATTGGTTATTTAACTTCAACTTCAGCGCCAGCTTCTTTAAGCTTAGCAGCCACATCTTCAGCTTCTGCTTTAGATACACCTTCTTTAACAGGCTTAGGAGCACCATCAACAAGGTCTTTTGCTTCTTTAAGTCCAAGGCCAGTCAAGTCTTTAACGATCTTAACAACAGCAAGCTTGTTAGGTCCGCCGCTCTTTAAGATTACGTCGAATGCTGTCTTTTCTTCAGCAGCGGCTGCGCCACCACCATCACCTGCTGATACAACTACTGCTGCAGCAGCTGGTTCAATTCCATAATCAGCTTTCAATACATTAGCTAATTCTTGTACTTCTTTCACTGTTAAGCCTACTAGTTGTTCGGCCAATGCTTTTACGTCTGCCATTTTTTTAGTTTTTAACCGCTTTCAAAGCTGTTGCTCCAGCGGATGGTTATAAATATACCACATTTTGACCTCAGTGGCGTTGGGTTTTAAACAATTGTTATTCTGCAGCAGCAGTTTCTACTTGCTTCTCATGGTGCTGTAACAACCCGGCAATAACACGCTTCGCTGGAGATTGCAACAAGCCAATAACTTCACCAATAAGCTCATTTTTGGTCTTGATTTCTGTCAATGCCTTCAAATTACTGTCTCCTGCATAAACATCCCCATTAATGAAAGCTGCTTTTAGTTCAGGCTTTGGGTTATTTCCTTTTTTACGGAAAGAACTGATGATCAAAGCTGGCTCTTTAGGATTTTCAGAAAACATCAAAGCAGTTACATTGTGCAAAGCATCAAGTACACCTGCATATTTAGTTGCATCTAAAGATTCCAAAGCTTTGCGAATCAAGGTATTTTTAGCTACCCGCATTTCGACATTCTTATCGAAACAAGCTCTTCTTAAGTTGGTTACTTGCGCTACACTTAGCGATTCAGTATCCGTGATATAGAAATTGCTGTACTGTGTGAATTTCTGCTTCAGTACTTCAATAACTTCGTTTTTTTCTTGCTTATTCATTGTTAAGCTGTTTAATGTTTAATAAATTGTTCCGCTATTAATGTACCAATACCTTGGTGTCAATGGCAATAGCTGGACTCATTGTGCTAGCCATGAAAACACTTTTAAGGTAGGTTCCTTTTGCAGTTGAAGGCTTTGCCTTGATGATGGCATTAAGCAACTCCATACTGTTTTCGGAAATCTTCTCCGGAGAGAAACTGATACGACCAATAGATGCGTGAACGATACCAGCTTTGTCTACTTTGAACGCTACTTTACCTGCCTTTACATCCTTGATTGCAGCTGCAACATCATTGGTTACAGTTCCAGTCTTAGGATTTGGCATGAGGTTACGCGGACCAAGCACTTTACCTAGCTTACCCAATTTAGGCATAACTGAGGGCGTTGCGATGATAACATCAACGTCTGTCCAACCACCTTCAATCTTTTGAATAAATTCTTCCAAACCAACATAATCAGCTCCTGCAGCATTTGCATCGGCTTCCTTTTCAGGAGGACAAAGTACAAGTACTTTTTTGGTCTTACCCGTTCCGTGAGGAAGAGTTACAGTACCACGTACAGCTTGATCTGCTTTTTTAGGATCCACACCCAACCTGATGTGAAGATCTACAGAACTATCAAATTTTGTGCAATTGATTTCTTTTACCATTCCAGAAGCTTCAGTAAGCGAATAGATCTTTTTGTCGTCTACCTTACCTGCTATTGCTTTTCTTTTTTTAGTGATTCCCATCTTAATGAAAATTTAAGCTGTGATCGATTAATTACCCCAGGGGGCTTGGCCTTCAACATTGATACCCATGCTTCTTGCTGTACCGGCAACCATTTTCATGGCACTTTCCAAAGTGAAGCAGTTGAGATCAGGCATCTTGTCTTTTGCAATGGCCTCTATCTGCTCCCAGCTTACCTTTCCCACCTTCTGGCGGTTAGGCTCTTTGGAACCACTCTGAAGCTTGCTCACTTCTAGCAACTGAACTGCTGCTGGAGGTGTCTTGATGACGAAGTCGAATGATTTGTCTGTGTAAACGGTAATAAGAGCAGGTAAAACTTTACCTATCTTGTCTTGCGTTCTGGCATTGAACTGCTTACAGAACTCCATGATGTTAACACCCTTGGAACCCAATGCAGGTCCAACTGGTGGTGCAGGATTGGCTTGTCCGCCCTTTACCTGCAACTTTACATAGCCAGAAATTTCCTTAGCCATAATAAAATTGTTTTTTTGGTGATATCGTTTCAGCATTTTACTGAAACTCCCAAATCCTTTCAAAAAAAGAACTTTTTGTTGGGGCAGCAAAGGTAATACACAAAATTCAAAAAACTTAATCCAAAATGAATTTTTTTTGTTCTTTTGTAGACTGAATAAGGGTTTGAAGATTCAATTTGCCCTATTCACTAATCAAAAAATTACCCTATTTCCAATTTTGTGGATTATATTTTATAATTGTTTTGTGAAGAATTGAATTTAATTGCTAATTTCCAATCGGTTTTCAAAAATTATACTACTCATTAAACTTTACATTATGGCCACATCAAAGAAATCAACCAAAAAGCCAGTCAAAAAAGCGGCTCCTAAGGCGGCAAAAAAAGCAGCACCTAAAAAGGCAGCAAAGAAAGCAGCTCCGAAAAAAGCAGCAAAGAAAGCAGCTCCGAAAAAAGCAGCAAAGAAAGCAGCTCCGAAAAAAGCAGCAAAGAAAGCAGCTCCGAAAAAAGCGGCAAAGAAAGCAGCTCCGAAAAAAGCGGCAAAAAAAGCAGCTCCGAAAAAAGCGGCAAAAAAAGCAGCTCCGAAAAAAGCGGCAAAAAAAGCAGCTCCTAAAAAGGCAGCAAAGAAAGTAGCACCAAAAAAGGCAGCAAAAAAAGTAGCTCCTAAAAAAGCGGTAAAGAAAGCAGCTCCGAAAAAAGCGGCAAAGAAAGCAGCTCCTAAAAAAGCAGCTCCAAAAAAAGCGGTAAAGAAAGCAGCACCTAAAAAAGTTGCTCCTAAAAAAGTTGCTAAGCCTGTTCCTGCTAAAAAAACGGTTATCACTGTGGCTCCAAAAAAAGCAGCAGCAAAAAAACCAGCTAAAAAGAAAGTAGCAGCACCAGCACCTTCTCCAGTTGCAGTTCCTGAAGTAGTTGCAACAATGCCAGCCGCGGTTGAAACACCTACCAACACAGAAGGTGCTAACAATTAATCAGCGATCTTAAAATACGAAAAAAGGGTAACCAAATGGTTACCCTTTTTTCGTATTCACATGACAACAATTAAATCTTTTCAACCTGCATGTAGTTGAGTTCAACTGGAGTTGACCTACCAAAGATTTTTACTGTTACTTTTAATTTTTTCTTTTCATCATTCACCTCTTCAATCACACCATTAAAGTCATTGAATGGTCCGTCTACAATCTTGATGGTTTCACCAATAATAAACGGCTCACTCATAATCATTCCACCAGCATCACTCATCTCATCAATCTTGCCAAGCATCTTATTCACTTCAGATTTCCTCAACGCAATTGGATTTTCTTTACCCAAAAAGTGAATAACATTTGTGGTATTCTTGATAGCGGAAATGATATCATCGTGCAACTTACCTCCAACACACTCAATCATTACATAACCCGGATAAAAATTTCGCTCACGCATTACCTTTTTTCCGTTCTGTACTTTGTATACTTTCTCAACAGGTAGGAAAATCTGTTTAATTACAGTATCCCAACCATTACGAATAATATCCTTGTCGAGGTACTCCTTAATTTTTCTCTCCTTGCCACTGATGACACGTAGAACATACCATTTTGTCTCCTGCTGTACTGTTATTTCTTCCATTACTTGAACAATGTGTATATGAATTTAAGGACAGAGCTACTGCCAAGATCTAATATCCAAACGATTGCTGTAATTACCAGCGTGGCAATCAAAACGATCATTGTAGATTGTTGCAATTGCTGCCAGTTTGGCCAAGTCACTTTTTCCATTAACTCTTCGTACGAGTCTTTGAAGTATGATTGGATCTTGTTCATGATTTTTTGTTTTTAGTATTAACTACTTCTTGTAAAGTTAGTCATTCCTTTCATTCGCACGGGCACTAGGATTCGAACCCAGATCAAAGGTTTTGGAGACCTCTATTCTACCATTGAACTATGCCCGTTCTTTAAGAAACAAAGTACCCAGAGGAATCTCCAGGTACTTTGTTTTATATGCTTTAGATATAGCCCTTGGGCTTTTATCGTTCAGGCTTATTTAAGAATCTCGGTAACCTGACCAGCACCTACAGTACGGCCACCTTCACGGATCGCAAACTTCAATCCTTTTTCCATCGCGATCGGTTGGATCAACTTAACGGTAAGGCTTGTATTATCACCAGGCATAATCATTTCAGTACCTGCTGGGAGTTCGCACTCTCCAGTTACGTCAGTTGTACGGAAATAGAACTGTGGACGGTATTTGTTGAAGAAAGGAGTGTGACGTCCACCTTCATCCTTACTCAACACGTATACTTCACCCTTGAAATCAGTGTGTGGCGTAATCGTTCCTGGCTTGCAAATAACCATACCACGACGGATTTGGCTTTTTTCAATACCACGAAGAAGAATACCCGCATTATCTCCTGCTTCACCTTCGTCAAGCAACTTGCGGAACATTTCAACACCAGTACAAGTAGATACCAATTTGTCTTCCATCATACCAACAATCTCAACACCTTCACCAACTTTGATTCTACCACGCTCAATACGACCAGTTGCAACAGTACCGCGACCAGTAATAGTGAATACGTCTTCAACTGACATCAAGAAAGCCATATCAACCGGACGAGGAGGAAGTGGGATATAAGAATCAACCGCATCCATCAACTCATTAACGCCAGAAACCCACTGTTCGTCGCCTGCAAGAGCACCTGTAGCAGAACCTTTAATGATTGGAGTTTCGTCTCCATTGAAACCACGCTTAGTCAATTCTTCGCGAATTTCCATTTCAACAAGTTCAAGCAATTCTGGATCATCAACAAGGTCAACCTTGTTCATGAAAACAACAATACGAGGTACACCTACCTGACGAGCAAGAAGGATGTGCTCCTTTGTTTGTGGCATCGGACCATCTGTAGCCGCAACTACAAGAATAGCGCCGTCCATCTGTGCAGCACCAGTAATCATGTTTTTTACATAGTCAGCGTGACCTGGACAGTCAACGTGGGCGTAGTGACGAGTATTCGTCTCATACTCAACGTGCGCAGTATTGATGGTGATACCTCTTTCTTTTTCTTCTGGGGCACCATCGATATCATCATACTTCTTTGCCTGAGCTAGTCCTCTCTTAGAAAGAATCTCAGTGATTGCAGCAGTCAACGTGGTTTTTCCATGGTCAACGTGACCAATGGTTCCGATGTTTACGTGGGGTTTAACCCGCTTGAAAGTCTCTTTAGACATTGTTATCCGTTTTTGTTTGTTTTTACTTGATTTACCTATGGAAACGGCCGCAAAGTTATTCACTTTGTAGCGATTAACAAAAGTTTTTTCCCAATAAGGGAGTTGAGCCGTTAGTGAGAATCGAACTCACGACCTCTTCCCTACCAAGGAAGTGCTCTACCCCTGAGCTACAACGGCTTACCACCGCTGTAGCGGCGTTTGAGCGGGAGACGAGGCTCGAACCCGCGACCTATAGCTTGGAAGGCTATCGCTCTACCAACTGAGCTACTCCCGCATTGTATACTGATAAAAAAAGTTCAAAACCCAATCTGCTAAAATGTGGGCAGGAGAGGATTCGAACCTCTGAAGTCGAAAGACAGCGGATTTACAGTCCGCCCCATTTGGCCGCTCTGGAACCTGCCCCCATAATTAAAAAACTGAATGGAGTTAACCTGCCAATCAACCTTAGAGCCAAAGAAGGGACTCGAACCCCCGACCGGCTGATTACAAATCAGCTGCTCTACCAGCTGAGCTACTTTGGCTTTAATTATTTAGTTAGGTGCGCTTGTCTTCCTCACCAGTATACAGTTATAAAAATAAAGAACTACCCCATTTTTAGGGGACTGCAAAGGTAATGGAAAACTTTAAATGCAAAAATTTTGAAAGAAAAATTTTCTAAATATTTCAGGGGGACTAGACCAGTTGCTTTTCTTTAACTTTTTTAATCTGAATCAACATGGAATCCAAAGCCATGTCAAATGACTCTTCAAAAGATTTGGTGCTTTGTTTCACAAAGAGTTCATGCTTGGGTATCTGCACCCTGATTTCTGCAATTTTATCCTTGATTTGATGAATTACGTTATCCAATTTCAAAAAAACATCCACTGCAACTATCCTATCGTGGTACGTGGCCAGTTTTACAATCTTCTTATCAATGTGTTCCAAAAGCTTGGCATCTGCTTCAAAATGTACAGAATGAACATTTACAGTCATAAAAAAGTTTTTAGGTAAAGGATTGATTTTCTTCCCCTTTAAGTTAAGAAAAATAAGGATTCATTCAAAAAATAGATTGCCAAAAAAAACTAAAAATCATCCTTTGGGATGGGCTTTCTTGTGAATATCCCTTAACCGTTCAATACTGTTGTGTGTATAGACCTGCGTAGCAGCAAGTGAACTATGTCCGAGTAACTCTTTTACCGCATTCAATTCCGCTCCGTTTCCGGTTAAATGTGTTGCAAAACTGTGTCTAAGCACGTGGGGACTCTTTTTTTCTGCGGTGGTGACCGTGGATAGGTGTTTTTTTACAATGTCGTATACCTGTCGGGTTGTAACTGGTTTACCCTTTCGGGTGATAAGCAATTGAGAAAAATTTGAAATTTTAAAAGCTGCTGTCCTTTCAGTTAAATAGCCATCGATATTCTCGGCCAAGGCCTTGTGTAAGGGTATGATTCTCTCCTTATTGCCCTTTCCCAAAACCTTTACTTGGTATCTTTTTAAATCGACATGACCCTCCTTCAAATTTACCAACTCGCTCACCCGCATACCCGTAAAGTACAAGATGGAAACCACCAAATACTCAAACCGACCATCGAAACTGTCAGGAAATACCGTCCTTTCCAACAACTGCTGCATTTGGTCTTGCTCAACATAAGAAGGAAGACGTTTACGCGTCTTCAGTATCTGGAGCGATTTTGCCGGATTCTTCGCAACCCCACCATTAACTAAAGAATGCTTAAAAAATGATTTTAGGGTTGATATTTTTCGGTTGATGCTTCTCGGCTGTACTTTTTGTAGAGTCAGGGATGCCATCCATGATCGAATCATCGTAGTAGTTACCAAACCAGGATCATCGGTATCAAACTGAGATTTAAGAAATTGGAAAAACACCGTAAGATCGTCTGAATACGCCCTCCAGGTATTTGGGGAATATCTTTTCTCAAACTTGATGTGGTTGAGAAAAGACTGGATGGCAGGATGTTGGCTTTCAGACATAAAAAAAGTAGTCATAAAGTTACAAAACCTCATGACTACTTAAGAATATTTTAAACGAACCAGACTATGCGTCTAGAAAACCGTTGACAAGCTTCGACTTGTAGATTGCTTTTAAAACCTCACCCCTGCGCTTAATGGAAGGTTTTATAAACGCCTGACGCTCACGAAGTTGCAAAAGAGTTTTTGACTTCTCATACTTCTTCTTGTACTTCTTAAGGGCCTTGTCGATGTTTTCGCAATCTTTTGAATCAATAATAAGCATAACTATTACTTCTTTTTAGGGTTGCAAAGATAGGGGGAAAGAATTAAAAAAAATAAAAAAATGTCATGAAGTTAGTACACCACCACTACATTCAACCAAAGCGTCGGAACCTTCGGGAACTTTGCCAGGATCACAAACATCTCTTGTAGAACTAATACTTAAAACATAAATAGTTGGTGTTACCCAACTCTTCAAAGTATTCATACTGTCGTTTTACCAAATTTAGCTCTTTTTAAAGTTCCTACTGAAGTTATGTACAGAAATAAAATGTAAAATTTTAGAAATAACAATACGCTCAAAATTTGGTTTCATAGAATGCAGCAATTTCTCAACATTATTTTTGTACAAAAGTAAATTATAGCTTCCTTCATCAATTTTATAATCTAATAACCATTGTATTGATTTGCTATCAGACATTAATCTATCCGCAAAATCATATGCTTGTATTCCCGGTTTGGTATTTTCTAGCACACGTTTATCTACCAACCCAGCAAACATTCCTTTATATATATGTTTTCGAATTCCCTTCCTAAAAAACTGATACTCCGGAATAGACAAAGAATAACAAATTACTCTCTCATCACAAGTTGGGTCTAAAACATCTAGCCCATTCATCATTGAATATAAATACCAATAAGAATTAGCAAAAAATATATTTTTCTCTAATTGCTTTAATCTTAAACCTCTTTGTGTCCGTAAAAAAAAATAATCTGGAATCAATTCATTTCTTTTGGCTTTAAAGATTAATTTATTCTGAGAATATCTTTTAATATCTAAAGCACCATAGTCATTAAAGAACTTTATTGAAAACTTGGAACTACTCTTTATCAATGTCTTTAATTGGTATTTAAGTACCTGTAACACTCTAATTTTAAATGCCTTTAAAATGGTAACTTTTTTTTCATTTGCAAATAGAATTAATTCTTTAAAAAGTTTTGAGAACTGAAAATTTTTCAAAAATTCTAAATGGACTAAGAATCCATCTGAAGAAATAGTAAAATTCCCCATTTGTCCGGTTAAAATTGATCGAACACCTCTCTGTCTTGCAATTTGCAATACACCATTTAACCAAAAATAATTGACAGTTAAATATGGGTTAAGTGGATTTGACCTTATTTTATCAAAATCAATATCAGAAAACTTAAAATCCTCAAACCGACAAAAAGTAGGTTTTATATTCTCAAAGTTAGAAATGCCATTTTTTACTAAATAAGTCTCATCAGCATAATTCATCTCATCTTTTGTCAAATTGGAAAATTTAGAGGGAGCACTAGTGTATGTATTCAGATACTTGTTTTGAGATTTTAGCTCCTGTGCTCCAACTGCAGCAACAGACATCGAATCCAAGCCTGAACTCAAAAACAAACCTACCTCAAAAGTACTTCTACATCTAGATTTAACTGCTTGACAGTAAATAGATTTTAAATCAAAAAAAAGATCAGAATCAAACTTATAAATTCTGTTGTTTTTAATACTGAATAGATCAAAATAACGATTGAAATCGATTTCCAGTTTATTATCAAAAATTACAAAACAACCATTCTGTAAACAATTAAGATTCTTATATAAAGTTTTACCCTTATCCATATTCAAACCTTTTACGGAAAAATAAAGGAACTGAGTATCATCAAGCTCTGGTTTAAAAAAAGAAAATTTAGAGAAAATTGTAGGATCAGAAGAAAAGAATAAAGATCCATTTATATTTATATAAAATACTGAAGAAATCCCTGTTGACTCTTTTCCAATGAAAAGTTGATTCATCAAATTATCAAAAAGAACGAATGACCAATCTCCCTGTAAATGATGCACGCATTTTTTACCCCATTTTTGGTAAGCCTTCATAACAAGTAAAGAATCAGGTATATTTTGAAGTTGTTTTTGAGTTAAGCCAATCTTATCCCCTAATTCATCACGATAGTCGAGACGAATATGTCCAGTTAATATATAATGCCCACAGTCACTTTTTAAAGGTTGTTTATCATAAACTGACTCTGGAGTAACCCTTAACATCAAATGCCCCATTGCAATTCGATCATCTATAAGAGTATCTAATTCATCATAACCTTCTCGATGAATAGCAGATTTCATTTGATCAAATGCTTCTTGATCAAGATTACCACCCGGACTAAATACTCCAAAAAAGACACTCATACTTAAAATTACGAAGCAAATATCAGAACCACTTAGGCTTTAACAGTCCCAAACCATGCCACAGGTGTATATTTTTCAAATCCTCTCTTACCGATCACAATACGATCACCACAGCGTACCCATGCATGTGCCGATAATTGGTTCTCTTCTTTGCTTAATCCAAAATAAAGCGTAGATGGAAGTTGTCGCCTGTTCAACATAAACTTTGCTGCCAAAGCTTGGTCGTAACATTTGCTTCTGTGGATAGCATATTTAACAGCCCTCTGTAAAGATATGATCACCAACAATAGTTGATTGTCAGTCAGGGAGTCTTTGGTTGTTTCTACTTGAGAAACACCAATCTTTGCCGCAATCTTTTTAAAAGGAAAGAATAAGATGATCGCCTTGGAGATATGAAGAAAAATCCAAGCCTCACAAAAAAAAAGATAGTCGTCTAATTTCCTATTTTTCATGTGACAATACGAATGATGTTCTTCTCCCGCAATTGTTCTATCAACTCTTTCGTGTCATGTTCACAAAGCGTTTTTTCTACTGCATATTCTTTAAGCAATTCTTCTACCAAATCATCAAATGTAATTTCATTCTCCAATTTTGACCATATTGCAGAAGCGACTGAATTCAGACCAAAATAAAATCCAGAATCCATGTCCATCATTACCACTTCCTCTCCTATTTTAGATTGTATGATTTTCTTATTTTGAATATACTTCTCTTTCATAAGTTATTTTTTTCTAATATCTCCATTACGATATCCGTTATTTCTTCAACAGAATTTAGAGCTTCCGGTCGAACTACAAGGTACCCCTTAACCTGATTAGCCAAATCAGCAAATAGTTTAAAATGTTCTTGCCTTAAGTCAATGCTACCCAAAAACTCTCCACGATAAGCATTAGACTCTAATTTTTGGAAAAGTTCTGCTCCTTGCACTTCTCTTATCCGAACCTCAGACTCGCCGGAAGATTTTTCAATAAAAAAAACAACGTTTGGCTTATAGGTATTTGTATTAAATTTATCATGAAAATAAAATCCATATTTAGTCAAATCGGGCCTTAATTGCACATCAGGGACACCAAGAAAAGAAAAAGAAGTATAGGTGTCTTTCCAAAATTTCATCATTGGATATGACGAATGCATAAATACACCTTTGGAAGTGTCAGAAACAGGAACACAAACATCATCAGAAAATAAAGTAAACCCTCTTGACATCAGTGAAGCCAGGAGTGTTGACTTTCCCGCACCAGAATGGCCACAAATCAAAAGAAGTCGATTCTCTACTTTCAAAGCTGCAGCATGTAATGGAATTTGTTTCCGTTGGAACAATAGTGCAGCAAACACATTAGATAGACAAAATAATCTAACGGTTGACTGATCCGCACCTTCGAGTACTTGAACAACAATTTGCTTTCCACCTTCCGCCCAATAAGTTGCAATGCCGGGTAAAACTAATTTATACGACTTATCATCGATGAAAATTTGTTGATTAATAATGACCATAGCCTCCTGCTGATGGCGGGGTACTTCACCCAACACCAACTCAATGTTAAACTCTTTTGTTTCGGGCAAGGACAACAATTCAGGAAAAAGAATTTCACTTTTAATTTTCAATCCATATGCCCAATAATAGTACATCTATAGAAAAAAATTTAGGATTTAATTTTTCGATATACCCATAACAAAGGACGCAGAGGGAAATAAAGAAAAAATAAACTGCTCGGCAAAGGTAAAGTTAGCCAATCGGTGGTATTTGTCATGTTCTTTAACAATAACTCTTTTGCCATTATCGACCGTCGATTTAATGATAGCGTATACAAAAGATTCAATAATTTCTCTTTCGCAGTATCACAGAACGTTCCTTCGTAGTCAATTAAATGCCTTACGTAATTTAACCGAAAGCCATCGATAGTTGTCAGCTTAATATCAGCAATCTTCTCTGGAATTGTCAAGCCATAAAATTCCTGCAATAAACTCCATGCCAATCTTAACTCTCGCTCAGACCTGAGTGCTTTGGCGCGTAAAACAACCGACTCCCAATCAAAATCAATCGTCTTATTCAAATGTACCAAATCAACCAGCCACTTTAACTTGTACCATCCATGCTCGGCTCCATGCACACACAAAAAAATAAATTGATCTACATGGTTAAATACCGAAAAACTGACTCCATTCATTTCAACCTGCATCAATTTCTCTTGCTCTTTAATTGGGTCAAACATGAAGTTTCCCAAAGCATTACGTAACTTCCAATGTAATTCGATTACTGGAGCGCTGCTATCACCAGGATGATAAAAAATCTCATCGTGGTTACACTGATGGATAAAATTCAATTGTCTTTGGTTGAACGCATGATGATCTAGCGTACTTACATACCCAAGAGAGCGCAAAAAGACTTTACCTTGATTGAAAAACTTTTCTTCTACCCATAAATCAAGATCAACCAAATTACGCTTACCGATATCGCCATAGTATAGGTGTGAAAGAAATAGCCCTTTCATATAAATGGCACAAATACCATCGGCTTGGAAAAATTGTTGTAAACGAACTTGAATAGCTAAACCCTTGATGGCTTTGATCTGATTAACCTGGGCCAACTGCTCTATTTGAGAACGAAAGGCAGAAGAAAAAAAAGAATTCTCCTTCAAGGATTGAAAGGCCAATTCACACAAATGGTGTCTCTTCAATAACGAAAAAAATTCATCTTCATTAAAGCGATTAGAACTAGGCAACTCATTTAGAATCTCATTAGTTCTTTTCTTGTCAAGCACTGAGCAACTCAACATCAATAGAAATTCTTGTGAATGGACCTTATGTGGCATATTTCAAATTAACGCATAAGATACATTTTGCCATATCCACTTCTAAAATACTTATCGGTATTGTATGCCCCAGTATTTAACTTGTCGATTTTCTTTCCATTCATGTCGGCCACAACCCTGTACAAATAAACACCATTGGCAAGCGGCTGACCATATTGGTCTCTGCCATCCCACTTGTATTCTGTAATATTATTGCCTATGCGTATTGGACCTAGTTCCTCTTTGTTGATTTCCTTCACAATTTTACCTGTTATGGTAAGAATTTGAATCCTGAATTGCGTTGGTAATTCTGAACCAGTCAATGTAAACACAAAGGCGGTAGATGTAGTAAATGGATTTGGATAGTTCAACAAATTCGAGATCATTGATTTATTCACCACTTCAAAGGCCACGCTATAATCAATGGCACCAGATGCGTTATTGCTCCGGTCCTTTGCAAAAATAATTAACTCATATTCGCCATCTTGTTTTAAATGTGGACGATAATGAACAGTTGCCGCATTCTCTTTACCAGAACCATCCAAGGTAGCCGGAATAAACTGAAGCGTATCTCCGTCAAATCTGACGTTCTTTAAATTACCATCAGGCATTCGAAGTTTAATGGTAAATAAGCTGGTATCGTTCAATGCTAAAAATCTAGAGTCGTCTTTTAAGCTTATTACAATAAAAGGTTTTGCACTTACAATGTCCTTGTTTAGAATTCTTACACCATCAAAAGTGACATCCAGATTGGGTGGTGTTTTATCGGGAGTGACAGACAAGCTGGTAGTCTGGTAATTGTTAAATAAGTACTGCTCTGGTTGCGCAAATTCAGGGTTAAAATTGACAAACACTGTACTGGATCCTTTCAAATCTTTTGTATCCAAGAGATAGTCTACTACTATGGAGTCTCCGACAGGAATTGGCCTTCGCAACTGATCAAAAACGACTTTAGACTGGTTGGTTTCATCAGTGACCGTCATAACGACTTTAACACTATCAAATGCAGCATCACTGATATTTCTAAAGCCGGTTGACAGCCTTATCTTTTCACCAGTTTCAACTGTATCTTTAAATGCAGTAATAGTTGTTGGTACAATAGCACCTTCAGGAACTGGCTTATATTTAAGTTGCATGTATTTTGTCTGACCTGGTGTTTTATAAACCGGATCTGTAGTTGTTTGTATAATCCTCAGATAGGGATATGTTTTAGCATCGATAAATGAAATTGAAGTGTCTTTAAAAACAGAATTACTTTCATATAACAAAGATTCAGATTGTTCAATAGTTAATCCAAATACCTTGTAATTCATTTGATCTGCAGATTGTTGCTCTGTTGCAAATCCATCCCACAAAATGCTTCCCCAAGCTTTAGAAGGTCCAATTTTCACAGAATTCATACTACCAGTCTGACCAGAAACCCTAAATGAATAATTTGCTGTCAAAATATCTGACGGTATAGATCCCACTTTTTGTTCCTGCACCAACCATGCACCAGATTCATCTTTTATTGCAACCATCAACAAAGGAACATTCTTGTAAAAAGAATCTACAAGACTAAAGCCTATTGACTTTAGCTTGTGATATAACGAATTATTTGAACCATACAATGTTGTGTCTTGTTGCCATGTATTAATATATCTGTTGGTCGGATTTCCATTAGACCAATTAATCATGACCAAAACATTACCCGGCGCAAGTTGATCAAAAAAGTCCATGGCATTTTTTCTTGTCAAAGAGGAATTGTAGGAAAAATTAAATTGATACTGCGTGCTGGGATAACATGCAGCAAGATAAAAACTGTTGTACAATCCCATATTATTAACCAATGCATTTTTCGCAGGATTCCCTGTTTTTTGATCGAAAATCAAAAACTCTAATGATCCTAATACAGTTCCACAACCCGTGCTCCTCAAAACCGTGAGATCTTTGGCAATAGAAGTGTTCACATTTGGGAATATCCCTGTTCTTAAATTTATTGAGGTAGATACTTTGGAAAACTCAAGGGAGCGACCATTAAAATTTTGTTGAGATTGTGTATTCCTCAAAAACTGATAATAATGCGACTGGCTCCAACCCGGACCACTGTTTGGCAAATACACAAACGAAGAGTTTGCCCAATTGTATACGGTACCGGTGTCGGGCTTCTTGGCTACCCTCCAATAATACACAGTACTGTCGCGCATCTGGAGTGAAGGTGCATATTCAATAACACCGCCGGTCGAGTTTTGTATTTGAGAAACCCTGGCTGGAGAATTGAACAATTCGGTGGTATCGACTTCCAAATAGAATTCAGCGGGTGCTGATAAGAATTTGGTTGTAGAGGCTTTGAGCTTTACTGAAGGGGTATTGACAATGGCAAATTCTGCTGGGTAAGCTGGACGAACATCATCATCTGCAATAACAAATGATTTTATAATTGAATTATTACTCCTTGTTATTTCATTTAGCTTGAACTCTGGATCTAATGTGACGATAATCTTGTTTTGTCCCCTATCCTTTAATGGGTCTATCGCAACTGAAAGCGCAATCGAATCTGAATGATTGACAGCCGGTCTGCTCTCGTCATACAGTATGGTCTCATTTCCATCTGCTTTTTGTCTTATTACCTTAACCCTGACTGAATCTCTACTTACTTTTCCAATATTTTGGTATTTAACCATCAGGTTGAAATTGGAAAAAGTAACATTTAAATTGGTTGGACTCACCTTTACGAGTGACTCTTCAACAACGTAATCCGGTAATGCATGTGGGTATAAAGAAACTGCAGGATCTCCATTCAGCAGAAGTTGTTCTACGGTGATGGTATTGAAAAAATCGATGGTACCCGTGGGATTTGCAATCGCCTTTAATACATTGGTCTGCATTTCTCCAATCGAAGAACTGTAATTCTCTTTTGAAATTTTTTTGTACAAATCAGTTGTATAGGTATTTAGGTAATTCACAATACCCAAATGGGTGCTGGCAAGAAATCCAATACTGCCCTTATTGGGTGTTAACACGTAATTTTCTGTTATTGATCGCCTAGCACCTGTAATTCTTAAGGTATCAAACGTAAAGAAATTGCCGGCATTACAACCGTTGGCAATAAACATTGGATATTTCCCCTCATTTGCATAAATCGAAGGATCATC
Source organism: Chitinophagia bacterium (assembly GCA_041303255.1). Classification (GTDB taxonomy): domain Bacteria; phylum Bacteroidota; class Bacteroidia; order Chitinophagales; family Chitinophagaceae; genus Pollutibacter. The sequence continues at coordinate 24,770 of JBFYPP010000002.1, forward strand.
CAAATTGTACTCCATCGAACTTGCCGAAGAGTGTCCAAAATAAGTGATTAAAGAAAGTCCCTCTTTAAATAAATTACCCAACAAGCCGGAGTTTACTATTTCAATACCGGCGGGAGTTACTTTTTCAAACGTATATACCTTCGCTCCAAAAGCAGAATCAGTTAAAATTGATTTAGCTGAATTCATGTACCCATTAATCAGTCCTTGTAGATACGGATCACCACCTCCAATCACATGCGCCACGTTCTTCATCCACCCCTTATCTGCTATGGTTTGTGAAGTAGATTTTAATGCCTGATCGTGTTGTTTTACTTTATCCAGATAAGCTAGAATTTCATCTCCAGTGGTAACAGAGAGTCTACCTATTGGCGTTTCGGGAGTAGGATCATAATCGGAAGAAGATAGGATATTATCTGAACCAGGATTACCAAATGTTGGCATCAAGTTCATTCTTTCTGAGATAGAACGAATTTCATTGATCCGATACTGTTCGTATGTAACTCCTTTACCCACCAGTAGGATGAACTTAGGAGAAGTTGATGTAAATGCATTTCTTGCATATGCAATAAAATTCTTGATAGACAAGGGATGTTTCTTTATACCAAAAGCAAATTGATCAACCAATTCGTCGATATCATAAATCCCTACTTTATAACCACCTCCATCAACAGAAGAACGATAAGTTGCATATTCTTGAATTGGGTTTCCTTTGCTGCTGCTGTACAAACTTGGATGGGTAATCATAATGAACTCCCCTTGTAAAGCAGCAGAATTATAATTGATAAAATCCTTTTTCTGCATTCTGCTCACATTCAAGATGGAAGTAGAAG
>JBFYPP010000003.1:0-23701 GCA_041303255.1 Chitinophagia bacterium
TTTTTTATATTTCAAAAAGGGTAGGTAGGCATTATAAAATCTTCTCTATGCTTAAGTTCAGAAGTATGATTGATGGAGCGGATAAGGATTTACGTGAAATAAGCCACCTCAATATATATAGCAGTCCACTTCATTCTGCTTCTTTCCTAAAAATTAAAGATGATCCGCGGGTATCTGGAGTAGGAAAGTTTCTTAGGAAGACCAGTATAGACGAATTTCCTCAGTTGGTCAATGTTTTAATGGGTCATATGTCAATTGTAGGAAATCGTCCTTTGCCTTTATATGAGGCTGAAAAACTATTGGTTAACGAATATGTTGGAAGGTTTGATGCACCTGCAGGTATAACTGGACTGTGGCAAGTAGTAAAAAAAGATAATCCAAGCATGAGTGAAGAGGAACGCATTCATCTCGATATTCAATATTCAAATAAATGTAGTTTTTTCGATGATTTATTGATTCTTTTAAGAACACCAGGTGCTCTTTTTCAAAATCAAAATTATTGACATCAAAAAAAGCATGGCAGAAAATCAATATCATATCGAAAATGAAGCGCTAAATCCTATGGTTTCCATTATCATTTTGAATTGGAATACCACTGAAACAACTGCACAATTACTTCGTTCGATTAAATCTAATTTATCCTATTCCAATATTGAGGTTATTATTGTAGATAATGGATCAAAAGAAGATCCCTCTAATTATTTTAGATCAATTTTGGGCGAATTAAAAATAATTTTGAATCCTGTAAATTATGGATTCTCGGCAGGTTGTAATATTGGCATGAAAGCAGCGATCGGCGATTATTTCTTCCTTCTGAACAGTGATACTGAAATAACGCCTGGTTTATTGGAAAAGCTGCTTGAGACTTATATACTAGATAATCAAACGGGTTTGGTTAGTCCAACTGTCCGTTCTTTTTCAAACAAGAAAGTAATTGAGTATGCTGGGTATTCAAAAATACATCCACTTACTGGCAGGTCTAAGAATTTGGGCACCGGTTACGAGCCCGTTTTCAATGGAATTTTTGAGACCAATTTTGCATATGGTGCTGCAATGATGATATCTAGGTTTGTTTATGAACGTGTGGGTGGTTTATGTGAAGATTATTTTGCCTATTATGAAGAATTGGATTGGTCGAATAGAGTACGCGAAAAAAAGTTTAAAATCTATCATAATTCTGAGGCCTTGGTATACCATAAGGGTTCTGTATCTACTGCTACAAATTCCCCTTTCAAAACTTTTCTTTTAACTAGAAACAGGATGTTATATATGAAAAGAAATTTTCCTCGGATCAATTATTTATTATTTATGACTTATTTTTTGTTGGTTGCTTCACCCAAAAACCTCATATCGTATTTAATTTCATTTCAGACAGACCATTTTTTAGCCTTTGTTGATGCTATTAATAATCACCTTAGAAATGGTTCTACAAATCGCATTCATACCGCAACAAAAGAAATCATTTCAATAAAATCACTCGCTTAATATGGAACTGACGTATATTATTAGGATTTTATTGAATAATAAAAAGTATATAATAGGAGCTGCCATCCTTACGGGTACTCTAGCATTAATTTTGACTGTTTTTTTAAAAGACAAGTATGTTTCTCGATCTCAAATATCAACAGGATATACAATAAGACAGGAAATCAAACTTACTGATGCGAATTTTGATATTGGTGAAATTGACATCAAATTTAATAATGCAATTGAAAACATCAGTTCGACAAAAGTACTAACTCTTCTTTCCTATAAATTGATGCTGCATGATTTAGATTTATCGAATAGATTTTTTAAAATTAATCCTGATGAGCTATCCAAAGACAAGAATCTTGGAAATTTGGATTTTCAGAGAACCAAAACAATCTTAATTGATAAGTATGATAACTTGTCAATGCTCAACGGGTCCATTGACGAAGAGAAAAAAACAATCGAATTGATTGAAAGCTTTGGATATGATATTGAAACATTGAAGGAGAATCTAGAAGTGTTTAGATACCAAAGAAGTGATTATATAAATATTTTATATACATCTGAAAATCCGCAATTATCTGAATTTGTCGTGAATAATCTTATCACTGAATTTCAGCGTTACTTTGAAATTTCTACGCGTGAAAGATCTATGGAGGCAAAATACGCTCTTGATTCTATTGTAAAGAGAAGAGAATCCGATTTAAAAAACAAGGTTGCTATGAAATCTAGTTTTGTTAGAGATTCGTTAAGTGCTGCAACAAGTGCTTCTATTGATGCTAAAATTAATAAGTCGTCTGATTATGAATCAATTATTGTAGATGAGCTTTCAAAGGTACAAAGCATAACTTATCAAATAGAGCAGGTTCAAAAACAAATCGAATCTTTAAGTGCTGATGAAATTCCTACTCAGCCACCTCCTTCAAATAAGGAATATGCGGATACAAGAAAACGGTATAATGACCTCACAAACCAGTATACCAGGGGTGGTTCAATTGACGCCTCACTAAAAGCTGAAATTGAACAACTTCAACTTCGGTTACGCACTTTAGCATCTTCATCACCAGCTGGAGCTAAAGTTGATAATTCAACAAAATTAACTCAGCTAAATGCATTGGCAAAAGAGAAAATTGATCTGGAAGCTGCATTAAGGGCATCTAATGCAAGGGTAGAATATTATAAGAGTAAGGTATCTGATCTTGGCGTTATCCTCCCGCGATCTCGAAGAAAATCGACAGATCGCGTTGATCAATTGGATAAAGAGATCGAGATGAGCATGATGGAGTATACAAGTGCTAAGGAAAAGATGAATATTGTTGATGGTCTGGTTGACCCCGGACAGACAAATTTTAGGCAAACCATATATGGACAAGCTCCTCTAGAGCCTGAGCCGGCAAAGCGCTTGTTGATTGTAATAATAGCTGCTATGGCCGGTCTGTTCATCTCTTCACTCTCGTTCATTCTCGTTGCATACTTTGATCAAAAAATTCGAACACCTTCCCAATTTCAGCGAATGACCAATCTTCCCTTAATTGGAGTAATTAATTCAATTGATTTGAGAGCATCTAATTTAAAGGACCATATTGTACAGATAGAGAAGGATAAAACAAAAAGGACCAATAACTTTAGGGAGTTTTTGCGCAAAATGCGTTATGAAATAGAAAGTAGTGGGAAGCGTACTATCATGTTTACTAGCACTGAACCCAATCAGGGTAAAACAACATTACTTCAATCTTTGGCTTTTAGTTTGAGCCTTAGTAAAAAACGCGTGTTACTTATTGACACGAATTTCTGTAATAATGATTTATCTATTTTAAATGATGCAAAACCCACATTAGAACTGTTTTCTTTTGATCAATTGGCATCTGATACTACGGCATTAAAAAAGTTGATTAGTCCAACTGGAGTAACCAATGTAGACATTATAGGATGTAAGGGAGGCGATTATACTCCTAGCGAAATACTTCCCAAAGACCATATTCTCAATCACTTGGATTATTTCTTAACAATGTATGATTTCGTTTTAATTGAAGGAGCGCCTTTAAATGGGTTTACAGATGCAAAGGAGCTTTCACAGTTTGTTGATGGTATTGTGGCAGTATTTTCTGCCAATGCTGAGATAAAATCTGCCGACAAAGAATCAATAAAATACTTTAGAACTATTCCTGAAAAGTTTTTAGGATCGGTATTAAATCAATTAGATCTGAAAGAATATCGTGTGTAACAATTAATTAGTATGTTAAATAATAAATTCAAGTATGACATAGTTGTTGTTGGGTTACAGCCATGGACAACATCACTTGGAAGTAATTGTATCGATCTTGCAAAAGAGTTATCTAAAACTTGTAGAATTTTATATGTAAATAGGGCCTCTGATAGAAGAACTGAATTAAAAAAATGGGTAGCTAGTCCTGATAAATTATTTAAATTTAAAAACCACAAACCCTCGAGTTCACTGACTAAAGTGTGTGAGAATATTTGGGTACTGGATACCGGGATTGTTTTGGAATCAATAAATATGTTAAGTGGAAGACCATTTAGGTACTTGTTACGAAGGAATAACAGAAAATTTGCAAGAAAAATTCAAGAAGCGATAAGTAAACTTAGTTTCGAAAATTATATACTCTTCAATGATAACGATTTTTTCCAGGGGCAATACTTAAACGAAGAGTTATCACCAAGTCTATTTATTTATTACTTAAGAGATTACCTTATTCAACAGCCTTATTTCAAAAGGAACGGTCAGCTCATGGAGACAACGCTTATGAAAAAGGCAAATTTGGTCTTTACCAATTCCATTTACCTCAAAAATTATGCAGAGAAGTACAATACAAAATGCTACGACATTGGACAAGGATGTAATCACAGTATTTTAGCTGAAGAATTGAATGGTAATCTACCAAAAGAATTAGTGGGTATCCAATTACCAGTTGTTGGATACGTAGGTAGTTTAGTCACCCTCCGTTTGGATTTAACACTTTTAGAAAAGATTGTTCCTTTAAGAACTGACATTTGTTGGGTTTTTGTTGGTCCTCTTGATAAAGGTTTTTCCAAGAGTAAACTATCACACTATTCGAATGTAATATTTACTGGAGCTAAATTAGCATCTGAATTATCTTCCTATATTCAACGCTTTGATGTTTGTATAAATCCTCAACTTTTAAATGAAATGACTATTGGTAATTATCCACGCAAGCTGGATGAGTACATGGCGTTTGGTAAACCTGTTGTAGCAAGACAAACGAGTTTTACAGAAGAGCTGGGCGATTTGATTTATCAGTACAAGGATCAGGATCAATTCATTGAAATGATAGATATTGCAATTTCAGAAGATCCTTTTTCTGGCAGACGTGAAAGGCGAATTAATCTATCAAAAGAGCATACGTGGCAAAATAGTGCGAATAAATTAATTGAAAAAGTCCTTGCATATGAAAGACAGTAAACACATAAAACAGCCGTCTGTTAAGAATAATGATTCGCCTCTATACATTAGTTTATTGGTCTTCATCATATTGGCTTTCATCTTTATAAAAATTATCTTTCTTTAAAATGATATTTGAGCACCCATACTTTTCTAGGTACAGCAAATCGATCGTGCGGGTATTCACTTTTCTTCTGTGTATACTGTCCGGTATAGCTATTGCATTTAATCCTGTCAAAAAGTCTTTATTGCTTTTGTCTTTTATTTTTGGACTCAGTTTGGTATTTATTTGTATCGTCAACTATAGCGTAGGCTACATAATATCAATGGGGGCAGGTTTTAGCATTTTTACTTTAAGTAGATTTTTTGAAGATTCTTTTCCAGTTGGCTGGATTGTAGAATTGTTGATATACTCATCTTTTCTTGGCTTATTTATTGATTGTATTCTTAAACGAAAATCATTGTTGTCTCCTTTGTATCATCCTGTGACGGTATCTTTTGTATTGTATCTTCTTTTTTTATTTTGGCAGCTTTTTAATCCAGAAATGAATTCAGTTGTTGGGTGGCTTAGCTTCTTCAAAAGACAATTCATGATTTTATTTCTATTCATACTCACAGTTCATGTAATTTCAGGGGTAAGGGAGCTAAAGCGTGTTTTTAGCGTTTGGTTTTTTTTTACTTTCTTAGCTGCTGTATATGCTATTGTAACGCAGATTTTTGGATTACCTGCTTTTGAAAATGCTTGGGTTTTGAGTTCAAGAACAAGAAAGAGTCTATATTATTTAGTAGATGGGTTCAAGCGAAAATATTCCTTTTATACAGATCCTGCTGCATTTGGCATGGATATGGCAGCAACAGCACTGATTCTCGGACTTCTTTCTATTCTCTTAGCCGGAAGTACTAAGAAAATAATTCTTTTTACCCTTTCAGTTATTTGTCTTTTTGGTGCTATCTTTTCTGGTACTAGAACTGCTTATTTAATGATTTTTGTAGGATTTTTTCTCTTTTTTCTGTTTCGTGGTTTGAGCAAAAAGACGTTTTTATTGGGTGTGATTTTTATATCAACATTAGTTGTGGTAGGCCAGATTCCCATATACAATAACTTGTATCTTAATAGAATCCGAACTGTATTTCAATTTAATCGAGATGCATCTCTACAAGTTCGCAACATCAATAGAGAAAAAATTCAACCCTTTATACATGCCAATCCTATTGGAGGTGGTATTTATACTTCAGGTGGTCAAGGTAAGGAGTATAATCCTGAACATTATCTGGCTGGATTTCCACCTGATAGCGGATATCTAAGGGCTGCTTTGGAAACTGGATGGGTGGGGTTATTGTTTTTGCTACTCTTTCATTTTGTAATACTTCGTTCAGGTATCTATGCTTTTTTTAAATCAACCAACGATCTAGTCAAATCTGCTATACTAGTTTCAACAGCAACTCTATTTTCATTTAATATAGCTAATTATGGTCAGGAAGCATATGGACAAATTCCAAGTTGTTTTCTTTTTTGTATTTGTATAGGCGTCATTGTAAAAGCAGATAAAATATCAAATAATTCAATCACATGAAAAAATTCTTATTTATAACCCTCTTTTTTTTATCCGTGAATGTTTTTTCACAATCTAATTTAGATGCTATTGGCACTCCTGGTTTCATGATGAATGATAAGTTAGGTCATGAGTTGGCAAAATTAGCGGCTTCTCACTATAGAATTAAAATTGCAGACGATAATGTTAAATATACCCAGCAGGAGATGGATAAGGTTAAACTGAGTTGGATGAATAACTTTAATGCATCTTTTAATTTGAATGAATTTTCTTTACAAAACACCTTGTTTCAACAGCAGAATTCATTTTTCCCAAGATATAATTTTAGTTTATCGTTGCCACTAGGATTTATTTCAACCAAGAAAAAGGAAGTCCAGATGGCCAAGACCAATAACCAGCGATCTATTGATATTCGCGAATTAGAAATTCAACAATTAAAGGAAGCAGTAATTCAAGAATATCAAAACTATGTTTCAGGTAATTATTTATTGGAAATTCATCAATTGAACCTGCAGGATGAAAAATTAATTTTGGATAAGGTGACCCAATCTTTTGAGGCCAATCAAATTGATATTGAAGCATATACCAACTATACAAGACGCTACAATGAAAATCTTACTAGAAAAGTCACCTTATTAAGAGATTTAAATATGTCGAGGTACAGGTTAGAAGCTTTTTTAGGGATGGATCTTGACACTGCTTTCAAAACAATCCAGGGCAAATAATTTTCAGAGATTTGTAATTTGGAGAAAACGGATGAGAGGGGCTGTTAAATAATTAACTTACTCTTTTATTTTCTTTTGTATTGTGAGTCATGTCCTCTTAGTATAAACATTTTCTGATTACTGTTTCATTCTCTTTGATTTTTCCCAAACACCACTTTGTTCTCCCCTAAAATACCTAAAGATTCCTTTTAATTGAGACAGATTCATAAATATAAAATAATAGGGAATTGAGGTGATTGAATATTTTTTTGCAATTTTTTCAAAATAATACCCCAAGGTGCCTAAACTATAAAAAATAAGTTGAGCAAAAAACATAAATGCCCATACTGGTGTTGTTGTTTGTACGAATAAGATTGTATTGGCAATGAAAATGAAGATTAGTAAAAACGGTATGAATGTCCAACGTAATACCCTATGGGAAATAAACAAATAGGATAGTTTTGGAGTTCCCCAAATTTTAAGCAGTGATTTTAGTAGAATGATTGATTGTATTCCACCAGCACCAATTCTTATTTTCCTTTTGGCTTCTTCATTTATATTTTCTGATGGAAGTTCTGTTGCAAATCCTTGGGGCTCATACTTGAATACAAACCCTTTTCTGCAGATATTCATTGATACCATGAAATCATCTAAAATCACATTATCGCCAGGGTAGGTGTACAAAGATGTTCGTATAGCATAAAGTTCTCCAGCAGCTCCAACTACTGAATAATAATTTGAATCTATCTGTTTTAGCCATGATTCATATTTCCAATAAAGCCCTTCTTGATCTGTTGTTTTATTTTGTTTTTTGTTGGTAGTAATAACTTTCTTTTCACCCGCAACACCACCTACTTGTTTGTCGCTGAAGTGCCTGTTTAGATACCTAAGTGATTCTATATTTAATAAGGTGTTTGCATCTGTAAAAACAGTTATTTCAGATTCAACGAATGGCATAATTCTGTCTATAGCTGCCATTTTCCCCTTCCTGGCGTTTTCATGATAACAGTTTACCTCTTTAAACTGACTTGCTATGTTATAGGTATTGTCTGTCGATCCGTCTGTAACTACAATAATCTTAATTAATGCTTTCGGATAGTCTAATGCTATGGTATTTTCAATTTTCTTTTTGATAATTGCCTCTTCATTGTATGCAGCAATAACAATTGTAATTTCATGTAAAGTCATCCATGTATGATTTCCTTTTGATTTGTCATTATTTTTTTTTGAACGAAATAGTAAAGGAATTGTATAGCCTCCATATCCATGGATAACAATGAAGATTGATAAAAAAAGAAGTAGTTCCATTTGATAGAAAGGCTTATTTTATTTTCATTTGGCAGATAAGGTTTGTACGTAATCAATTATCTCTTTATCTATTGTGTAATCAAACTTTCTTGCAAAAAACTTATTTGACTGTTCTAATTGCGCTTTATCTTCTGAAGTGAACACTTTAGGATGCGATTTATCGCTGGGGAGCCATTCTGTATGTAAAAGGTTGCCAATGATTTTATCCTTAAATGGAGAATTGTATAAAACGGTTGAAAAATATATTTCATCCGCACCCCACACGAATTTGAAGTAGCTCGTTAATTTATTATTATGTTTATAACTAGATTGAATATACACTATCGCCCAATAACTTAAGCAAAACCAACATGAATTTCCAGCAAAAATAATTTCTTTATCAGCCTTTCTATTTCCTGTAAGTTTGTTTACTATATATTCAAGTTTAAATCTTCCTCTAAAATTATAATTCACAAAACTGTATTTATGAACCCTCTTTGTATTTTCTTGCCACCAATCATCTGTTAAAGAAAATGGTCTGCATTCAATAAATTCTTTTCCAAAGTTATTTTTGATATGGTCGAGTAGAGTGCCTATCTTTTTAATAGGGAAATCTTGTCCTGATATATTGCAGATATAATCATAGTTGTAATTTTCTAAGATTTCTTCGTAGCAATTAATGATTGTTTCTACCTGTGAGAATCCGCCCCATTTGATTGAAGTTCTATTTTTCAAAAACTCTACAGCAATATTAGAGAGTTCTTTTATGAAAATTGATTGATTAACTTTTTTATCAACGTGGATATAAATATCTATATCAGTATGTAAAAGACAATTGCAAAGGAGAGCAACCTGTTTGGGTAAACGATGAACCAATATTAAAATTGCAATACGCATTTTATTGATTTTGTGTCGATTTTGCTTTAATGACATTGCCTAAATTTGGATAAAATGTCCATACTTGTTTGAAAATATTTAATAGGTTAATTCCAATAAGTTTTTTCATAAGAATGATCCAAAGCGTTAAGCTAAAAATGGAAAGAGTTAATCTGGCATATGCGGGTCCAATTGAATTAAAATTAATAATGCCCAAATAAATTAGCCCTATTGAAATAATAAACTGACATAAAGTGATGGTGAAGTGTAGTTTGCTTTTTCCTAATGATAAAAGGGTATTTGATGCTTGATGTTTGAATACATTTATAAGTGACATGATTAAGTATATTTGTAGAATACTTTTCCCCTCTATATAATTTACTCCAGCTATAATTTTAATTATCTGCTCAGAAAATGTGATTAATATAATTACAAGTGGTAGCATCAGTGCAATTAAGCTACCAATTGACTTTTCTAAATAGTTATTAAATTTTACATTGTCTCCTTCTTTGGACGCTTTTGTAAAAGACGGAAACATTGCTTCAGAAATGCCATTCATGGGAATTTCTAGAGCCGACAATACTCGACTTGCAAGTCCGTAGTATCCTACTAAGCCTGAAGAGAGAAATCTTGCAACAAGAAGTTGATCGAGGTTTGCACTAATCTGAGAAATGACATTCCCCCCCATCATATAACTACCAAAATTTAAAATTTCTTTAATAATATTTGCACTGTATTTGAATTTAAATGAAATGAATTTTCGAGACAACAGAAAAAAGACTGTTGTTCCTATCAAATTACCTATGTTAGAATATAGAACAAGTGTAATCAAGTCAATATTCTTGCCATTTATAAAATGCATTATAAGCAAAGCAAAAAATAGTAACTGTCGAATCAGATTTACTGTAAAACCGTTTTTAAAATTATTGTTTGATTGCTGTACAGCCTCATAGTGTGAATAATAGACCAGTACAATCAAGCTTGGTATATACAGTTTCATCATTGATGAAAACTGATTACCTGCATTTATCCAATGACTGACAAATGGAGAAAATACAACAATTAGAACTATAAAAATTAGGGTAAATGACATATTAACAAGAATAGAACTGCCAGCAATTTTATTCTTATTGCATTCTTTTGAGGTAAGAATTAACCTAATATGAGCATTTTTTAATAAACTACCTTTGGATGAATCAAAAGCTGCAATAATAAACAAGAAAATTGACCAAATGCCGAGCTCATTTTTTGTTAAAATTCTTGCTAAAATAAAGAAATTTAAAAATCCAAACAGGGTACTTGAAAATCTGTGGAGTATAGACAGTATAATAGGGATTGTAATATTTGAAGATTTGGTTCCTATCATACTGTTTTATTTTAAATCCCTTCCATATTGCATTTGTAATACTGTAAAAATAAGCACTTGTAAAAACATATTTTTATCTTTCATTCTTTTAATATTAAATGTGGATAATAATTCAATAAAATCACCAATAGTATTTAAAATAACAGCTAATATGTATTATGAAAAAGGTTTTATTAGTCAGTAAATTTAATTGGGATACTTCGATTGAAATTCCTTTTGTTTTTGCTAAAGCTAGCTATAAAGTTGATGTGTTGTGTCCAAATAACTCTTGGATCTCATTTAGCTCTTACATAGACAACTGTATATTATGTGCTACTGATGATTTTATTTTTCTCCAGCAACTAACTGAGTGTGTAAATAAGGGAAATTATGATTGGATTCTATTGACTGAAGATCCATTGATAGAATTGGTGAAGCGGGAAATAGCTGATGAAGATATGCTCAAACGCTTATTGCCTGTTCAAAATGCTGAAGCTAGAAAAATATTGTCCTCTAAAATTGGGTTTTCATCCTATTTTCAATCAACAGGAATAGAAACACCATATTTTATTGGGTTTCAGAAAGGAATCGATGATCTAGATTTACTCAATACGCTTCGATTTCCTGTTTTAAACAAATATGATTTAAGTTGGGGTGGGACTGATATGGTTATTAGCAATAATCTAACTGAGTTGGTATCCAATATTGGTCTTCTTCCAGAGCAGTCCAATCTATTGATACAGGAGTTTATTGAAGGAGAGGAAATTAGAATAGATGCTCTTTTTTGTAATGGGCTTTTATTAAATTATTTTTCAGCCAAGGTGCTTTCTTATACAAAGAATCAATTTAGTTATACTACAAGAAGATGCTATTATGATTACCAAGAAATAGCAGACGTACTTGCCTTAATCGGACAAAAAATTATCGCTCATGGTTTTGCTAACATTTCTTTTATTCGACAAAAACATACCCATAAGCATTATTTAATTGAAATTGATCTTCGTCCTAATTCGTGGATGGCTTATAGCAGATTTTTATCAAAGCAAGATTTTGTTTATTGCCTTAAACATCTATATGAGACTGATAAATTTAGTTTCATTCAATCATCTTTGAAAGCAAAAAACAGTATCGAACTTGCCTTATTCTACAAAGATATTCGTAGGGCAATCTGGGCAAAAGATTGGAAAGGGATTGCCAGGTGGATTGTCGGATGGAAAGGCTATTGGAGATTTTTGCCTTTCTATGATTTTAAACTGACAAAAAAAATAGTTCACGAAATTTGGGTAGAGGTAGTAGTATTTAAGCTTAGAAAAATGAAACAAAAACTAGGTTTTCGCCACTGATTAGTCTTGTTTTACTCTATATTTTTGTACAAGACCGAACGCAGAAGTAGTCCAGTAAAATGACCAGTTCAGAATACCGACAAACTTGAGTATATCTTCAATCAGATAAGCTTCTGCAATTAATTTATCAATGATAATAGAACATCCAAAAACAGTACCATAGACTAAAATCAAGGGGTACAATGTATTTTTGATCATTCCTCGAAAAAAAATGAGGGTGGTTAAAAGCCAAACTGCGTAAAAAATATAAAAATACTCTTCTCTTATACCTCTGTGCGCCAATTCATCATGGAACATAAATAAATCGTCGAGTCCAAGAAACAGTGTTAACAAAAATGCATTGGTCAAAAAATAGAAAATTTTCTTGTCCTGGTGATTTTGTTGAACAAAAAATCCACTAAACAAGAGTACACCAGCGGTGCCAAACCAAAAAATCATTCCAGTTTGAGAAAGTAATCCAATGTATTTGGGACTGTTGTGAATTGCGTTGGGATCCCTTGTTAAGTCTCCATAAGAAATACCGCGGTGCACATGAATCCACTCTATACATCCATAAAAACTTAGGCTTAGAATTGCACTAAGCCCAATCCAGAACACAATTTTTAGTGGTTTTGACATAAAAACATCCTTTATTATAAAACCAGTCAATAATTCTTTGCAGTATAAATCTTTTTTTTCTATTTTCAAGAGATTTCCGCTAGTCCAGTTCAACCACATGAGTATATTTTTTATTATCATATTTTCATACCTATTGATTGGGGTCACTTATTTTTTTGTATTTGCTATATCTGGTAAATTACACTCATTCCCAGCATTCACTGAATCTCGCGGGTATAAAAAAATTGCAGTAGTCATACCTGCATATCGTGAAGACCTCATTATTGTTGATACGGTTAAAGAAGCAATTCTTCATGATTATCCTAGCGACAGGTTTCAGGTATTTGTTTTATGTGACCAATTAAAATCTTCAACATTAACTAATTTACGTCAGTTGCCTGCAATGGTGTTGGAGGTTGAGCACAATGTAAGCACAAAAGCAAAATCACTTTTTTTGTTTTTCGAGAAAATACAACCTGAATTGTTTGATGTGGTTTTGGTATTGGATGCGGATAATGTAATGAAGATGGGCTGTTTACGTAAAGTAAACAATGCTTTTTTTGCAGGATGGAAAGCGGTGCAATGTCATCGTACAGCAAAGAATAAGAACAATGCACTGGCTATTTTAGATGCAATTAGTGAGGAAATCAGAATTAATATATTTTTTGCTGGCCAACGGGCATTTGGATTTTCTGCTGAGCTAATTGGTTCTGGAATGGCTTTTGATTTCGCGCTGTTTAAAGACATCTTACAAAATAAGTATGTGCAAGAAAGTCTGGGTGAAGATAAGGAAATGACATTGCAGCTTATGAAAAGGGGGATTACTGTAGAGTACTTGTCAGATGCCTGGGTATTGGATGAAAAAGTATCGGATTTACAGGTTTTTGAAAGACAACGTAAAAGATGGATTGAGTCACAATTGCAAATCCTAAAACGATTTTTTCACAGTGAATTTAAACCTCTAAGATCAAAAAGGGTTTACTGGCATAGGCTATTTCAAAATCTTTTGCTACCTAGGTCATTTTATTTGCTGGCCTTGCCTTTTTTCACTTTATTGTCCTTTCTTTTAGAGGTAATTAATCTTAAAATTCTCCCTGAATGGATATGGTGGTTATCTTTGTTATTCATTTATACAGCGTCTTTATTTCTATCCATTCCAATATCCTATTTTAATGTTAATACACTCATGGCTATTGGAAAACTGCCAAGGGTATTAATTTCCATGTTATGGGCTGCATCAGGTGCCAAAATGAATAACAAGGTATTTGTAGCCACCACCAAGGGGATGAACAAGTAGTATATATATTTATAAATATTCATTTCTAAGAGTCAGTATGAAAAAATTGGTTTTTATCATCATTGTTTTTATCGGTTGTTCAGGGTATGAAGGGAATAATCCAATAAATGCAAACAGAATTTCTTTTCAACTTTCTCGTTGGTATCAAATGACCCATGCAGATGCAGGGATAGGGGAATTGTTTGATGGAAAAACAACTTCAACTGTTGATGTGGGCAAAAAAAGTATTGTTTCCAATTATGAAATTTATTATTCTTTCGCTGAAGGGGAAACTGTCAGCATTGATCAAATTCGTATGTATGATGGACAAGGGTCTAATACCAGTCCCTTTGAAATATATATAATTGATAAAAATTGGAGGAGAAAAAAAATTGCTGAATTCAATGGTTCCCAATATAATAGATGGGTGGGACCTAATCCACAAAAACCTGATCAGTACGCATTAGACAGTGTATATCGAAACATGAAATATATTGTTCTAAAAAGTGGTGATGGTTTTCCAACTGAAGTTGAATTTTACGGAAAGTATAATCAACTAACTCCAACAACGTTGCCATTTGTTCAAAAGTCGCCTCTAAAAAATTTCTTTGGCACAAATGCCTTTGAATGGGATTTTGTAGACTCTAAAAAGAATTCATATAAATTGGATCAGAAAAGAATGGATGCAATTCAATCTGTTGGAGGTGTGAGGCACTACTTGGATTGGGGAAGAATAGAGGATAAGGAAGGTCAGTTTACCTTTAATCCTGCACATCAAGGAGGCTGGAACTATGATACTTTATACACTGCACTTAAGGGTTTGAATATTGATGTTTTGACCTGTCTAAAAACCCTGCCAAAATGGATGTTAGAGAGTTATCCGCCTGAATTGCGTGATAATGAAAATATTCCAGCAAGATTTGGTAAAAACTTAACTGATCCAAACTCCTATGTTGAACAAGCCAGAGCTGCATTTCAGTTTGCAGCGAGATATGGCAGCAACAAATCAATCAATAGAGATCTTGTTAAAGTCAATAGCAGTGCAAGGTGGACTAATGATAAGATCAATCAAATTCAAATAGGTAAAGGGCTGATAAAATATATAGAATGTGACAATGAAAGAGACAAATGGTGGAAGGGTAGACAGGCCTATCAAACTGGAAGAGAGTATGCAGCAAATCTTTCCGCTTTTTATGATGGGCATAAACAAAAAATGGGTAAAGATGTTGGCGTAAAAAATGCAGATCCATCAATGAAAGTAGTAATGGCAGGCTTGGCTAGTCCTTCAACAGATTATATAAAGGGAATGATTGATTGGTGTAAAGAGAACAGGGGGTTCAAAAAAGATGGTGCAATCGACTTGTGTTGGGACGTTATCAATTTTCATTATTATACCAATGAGTCAAGCCAAAAGAGAGGGGTTGCTCCGGAAAAAGAGTCAAATGGTAAATACGCGGCATCACTTGCACAATCATTCGTGCAACTTGCGCAGAGCTTGAATCTGAATATGCCAGTTTGGGTAACCGAAGCTGGGTATGATCTGGATCAGAACAGTCCCAATAAAGCAATTCCAATTAAAGAAAAAACTGCTATACAAACACAGGCAGATTGGTTGTTGCGAACCTCATTAATGTATTCCAGAAACGGTGTTGAGAAAGTCTTTTTTTATCAGCTGCGCGATGACAATCCAGGTACAGGTAAAATTTATGCAAGCAGTGGACTCATTAATAAAGATTTTTCAAGTAGGCCAGCAAGTGATTACATGAAACAGACTATTACAATGTTTGGTGAATTTGTATTTATTAAAAATATGCAGTCTAACCCAATCGTAGATTATTATGCAAATGTAGAAAATCAACAACTCTACATTGCTTATGTGCCTGACGAAGTTGGCAATCAAGAAACACTTCAATTAAATTTACCAGGGAAAAAAACTGCTACAATCTATACTCCAATTGTTGGAGCTGCTAGTATGTTATCCAAAACAAGTAAAATCGAGAATGGAAAACTTGTCGTTCCAATCTCGGAAACGCCAACGTTTATCTTGGTTAATTGATTTATTACCCTGCCGTAGGCAGGCAAGCTATTCCCTAATCCCTATTCCCTGTTCCCCTGCCTACCGGCAGGCAGGCTATTCCCTTCTCCCTTATAGGTATTTCAAAATCTCCTCCACCAATTCCCCTTTCGTAATTGGCGTACCCTTGATTTTGTTATAAGCCTTTGCATCAACGAAATAAACATCACGGATGATTTTGATAAGCTGACCATTGTTGATTTCTGGAATCAATATAGTATCAAAATTTTTGATGATGTCGCCAAGATTTTTTGGGAAGGGTCTTAAATAACGGATATGTGCATGTGAAACGGCATGTCCTTTTTCCTGAAGCTCGAGTACTGCGGTTTTGATGGAACCATAAGTACTGCCCCATCCCAAAACAAGTACCTTCCCTTTGTCTGCACCACTGTCTATTTTTTGATTGGGAATATAATTGGCAATTAAATCGACTTTCGCCTGACGTGTTTTCACCATGTGCTGGTGGTTGTCTGGGTCATAACTCACATTACCCGTGATGTCTTGTTTTTCAATACCACCTATTCTGTGCTCCAATCCTTTTGTACCAGGGACTGCCCAAGGACGAACCAATTTTTCATCTCTTTTATAGGGATGAAATTGAATTTCACCTTCATCCAATCCTTCCTTGAACTTTACATCTATTGTTGGTAGATCTTCTTCTTTTGGAAACATCCAAGGTTCTGCACCATTGGCAATGTACCCATCGCTAAGAAAAATTACAGGGGTCATGTGTTGCATTGAAATACGCGCTGCTTCATATACTGACTCGAAACAATCGCTGGGTGTGGAAGAAGCAATAACAGGCATAGGACACTCTCCATTTCTTCCGTAATAGGCTTGAAGTAAATCACTTTGTTCTGTCTTGGTTGGAAGTCCAGTTGATGGACCACCTCTTTGCACATCAATAATTAATAAGGGAATTTCCAACATCACTGCAAGACCCATGGCTTCACCTTTTAATGCCATACCCGGACCAGAAGTGGTTGTGATTCCAAGTGCACCGCCATAACTTGCGCCAATGGCAGAAGTTATGCCCGCAATTTCATCCTCCGCTTGAAAGGTCATTACACCAAAATTTTTCATGCGACTCAAATCGTGCAGAATATCAGATGCAGGAGTGATGGGATAAGAACCTAAAAAAAGCGGTCTTCCACTTTTTTGCGAAGCGGCAACCAATCCCATTGCCAAAGCCTGGTTACCCATGATGGATCGATAGGTTCCTGGCTTCATCTTTGCTTTTTCTACTTTGTATCGTGTAGTGAAAGTTTCAGTAGTATCTCCATAATTGTATCCCGCTTGCAGTGCCTTTATATTTGAATTGAGGATATCGTCTTTTTTACCAAATTTCTCTTTTAGGAAACTGAGTGTACTGTCCATATCTCGGTTGTACATCCAATAGAGAAAGCCAAGTACAAACATGTTCTTTGCGCGGTCTTTTTCTTTTGTACCCAGTGTAATTTCTTTCAAGGCCTCTCGGGTCATTTTGGTGACATCCATTTTTATCAGCTCAAATCCTTCAAGGGATCCATCTTCCAATGGGTTGATGCCATCAGCATAGTTGGCCAGACGTAAATTTTTTGAATCAAAACCGTCAATGTTGGCGATGATTTTACCACCTTTTTTGATGGCTTTTAAGTTGCTTTTAAGTGCCGCTGCATTCATGGCCACCAGCACATCACAAAGGTCGCCTGGCGTATAAATAGCATCACTGGAAAACCGAAGTTGGTATCCACTTACGCCAGGAAGCGTGCCTTGAGGAGCACGAATTTCAGCAGGAAAATCTGGAAATGTTGCCAAATCGATACCCAATAGGGCAGTATTGTTGGTAAACTGACTACCAGTGAGCTGCATGCCATCACCGCTATCACCTGCAAATTTGATTACAATATCTTGGAGCAGTTCTTCTTTTCTTGCTGTCATGTTAAATATTTTTGATTCAGCCAACCACAGTCGGTTATTTAGTCCCTATTTCGCTGAAATTAATTAATTTCGAGTACAAATTTACCCAATATGGCGCTATTCAACTCAAGTAATCCAACGTTAACGGAAAAATCCTTTAATCGTTCAATGGGTGTTCCAGGTTCTGGTACCATGACCTTTGGAGGGACCTTGAATAAGTTTGCTTTTTTGTTTCTTATGGTGATGGCAACTGCCTTCTACGTTTGGAATGAAGCCAGTGTGGGCAATAGCATACAAGGATACATGATGGGGGGTGCAATCGGGGGCTTAATTGTAGCGCTTGTCCTTATGTTCAAGCCTCATCTGGCCCAATATCTTGCACCTGCGTATGCTTTACTAGAAGGCTTGTTGATTGGCGGTATTTCTTCTATTTATAATGATGCTTTCAGTGCTGTGGCTCCTGGTATTGTTGTACAGGCTGTGATATTGACTTTTGGGACTGCTATCGCAATGTATTTATTGTATACATTCAGAATCATCAGAGTAACTGAAAGATTCAGGTCTATTATGTTTGCCGCAATTGGTGGCATCGCCTTGTTTTACTTAATTACATTCTTGCTCTCGCTTTTTGGAGTAAGTGTAACCGGACTCCACAATGGTAGTTTGTTGAGTATTGGTATTTCTATTGCAATTACGGCTATCGCTGCATTGAGTCTTTTACTTGATTTCGATAGAATTGAGCAAGGTGCTGCTACAGGTGCCCCCAAGTATATGGAGTGGTATTGCGCATTTGGATTGTTGGTTACCTTGGTATGGCTTTATATTGAGATCCTTCGCTTACTGGGAAACCTTTATGGGCGCCGCGACTAATGAAACAAACATTCATATTCTTTATTTTCATCTTTTGTAGCTTCAGCTCAAAAGCCCAAAAGGTGTTTACTGTCGATTATGCCAATCAGGCAGAAGTGAAGGTTTTTGTGGTGAAATATGAAAACCAAGCCGATTTAAAGGTATTTAAGGTTAAATACGAAAACCAAGCGGGTAAGAATGATGGAAAATGGTTTTTTGTGAATTATGCAAATCAAGCCGATAAAAAAATCTACTTCGTAGATTATGAGAACCAGGCGGATGTAAAAATCTTTTTCGTTCAATACGAGAACCAATCAGGATGGCGTAACCAGTCCAAACGCCATTTCTTCTACTAGTTTCAGTAGATTTTAAGGGTAAATACCTCCTACTACGTGTAATCACTATGGAAAATTACTAGTTGATACACAATATCTTCATTTTCCACTCGTTATCAACATTGACAAAAAAAGTTCAGTTAAGGTGTGTTCTGTACAAAATAGTTAATTAATTTTTTTAAAAAGTATTAATCATTTTTATAATACGCCCCGTGGAAAGTAATCTAATCTCAAATAAAATGAATTTTAAATCATTGGTTTTTATTGGTCTATCCCTATTTGTCTTTGCATTGCAATCTGCAAAGTCGCAAATAACCCCTTTAGATCGCCAAAGGCAAAATACAAGTGATTTGCAATTGGTAAAAACAGTTGACAAGCCTGTAGCACGTGTAGGAACAACAGTAAACTTCACACTCAGGGTTAAAAATCTTGGTCCGTCTTTTACGGAAGGCGCAACAGTTTTTGATCTTTTGCCCAATGGATTTACGTTCATTTCCTCGTCATTACCGGCAGAATACAACAATATTACAGGAGAATGGGAAGTAGATGATTTAAGGTCTGGCCAAGAAGCAATTCTAACAATTACCGCATCTGTAAATACAATTACGCCTGCTTTTCTCTATACAAATGTTGCTCAAATCATAGATACAAAAAACCCTGATCCCAATCCTGCAAACAATCGATCAGAGATTACTGTGGTGCCTTTCGACTTTACAGGAAATTTTACGGGTGAATTGACTGGAACCGGGGGTTCAATTTGTGCAAATAGCAGGGCCGCGCTAAGAGCTACTTCTATTAACATTGTTGAGCCGATATATAAATGGTACGCTGATGCTCAATTGGCTAATCTGGTGCATATTGGGGCTAATTACACCACACCAGCGCTAACGGCTACTACCAGCTATTTTTTAGTTGCGACTGGTACAAATATTCCTGCACCAACACCTGCTGATGCTAAACAAATTACGGTTAATGTACTGGCTGTTCCAGTTGCACCTGTTGCAACAGTAACTCAGCCTACATGTGCGGTTCCCACTGGAACCATCACGGTGACTGCGCCTATGGCACCAGGGAATACCTATAGTTTGGATGGGGCAACTTATTTAAACAACAGTGGTGTGTTTTCAGGAATTATTCCTGGAACATATGCTGTTTCTGTAAAAAGCATCAACGGATGCATAAGCGCAAATTCAATTGTAGTTGTGAATGTTAATCCAGTTGGTCCATCTGCTCCTTCATTGGATATTATCCAACCTACTTGTGATTTGGCTACAGGAACCATAACAGTTAGTTCTCCTAAGAATCCTGGCAACACATACAGTATTGATGGGTTAGATTATAGCAATGTGAATGGTATTTTCACAGGAGTGGTTGCGGGCACTTACAATGTTACTGTTAAGAATGCAAGTGGTTGTGTAAGTGGCATTACGGTTGCTGTTGTGAATCAAAATCCACTTACACCACAAATTCCAACTGTGGAGGTTACAAATCCATTGTGCCCGGAAAAGACAGGCGTGATCAAGATTACCTCACCTGTTGGTAATGGGTTTACCTACAGTATCGATGGATCAACTTATTTGAACAACACTGGAGTATTTACAGCAGTTGCTCCTGGAGCCTACAGTGTAAGTGTAAAGAATGCAAGTGGATGTGTGAGTCCGGGTGTAGTAACGATCATTAAAGACCCAGTTGTTGATGAGCCTAAATTGGTCATCACTGCTGAGAGCAATACAAGCATATGCGAAGGTTCAAGCGTTATACTTACATCTTCTGTAGCGCCAAGTTACCAGTGGTATAAGAATGGTTTAGCCATAGCGGGTGCTAATGCAAAAACATTTGTAGCAACTACATCAGGTATATATACGGTAAGCCGCTTGTATACCAATGGTTGTAATGGCATACAAAGTGAGGGAGTAATTGTGAGTGTGAATGTTAGTCCATCTGCTCCTTCATTGGATATTATCCAACCTACTTGTGATTTGGCTACAGGAACCATAACAGTTAGTTCTCCTAAGAATCCTGGCAACACGTACAGTATTGATGGGGTAGATTATAGCAATGTGAATGGTTTTTTCACACAAGTAATTGCGGGCACTTATAATGTTACTGTTAAGAATGCAAGTGGATGTGTAAGTGGCATTACGGTTGCTGTTGTGAATCAAAATCCACTTACGCCACAAACACCGACTATAGAGATTACAAATCCATTGTGTCCGGAAAAGACAGGTGTGATCAAGATTACCTCACCTGTTGGTAATGGATTTACATATAGTATAGATGGATCAACTTATTTGAACAACACTGGAGTATTTACATCAATTGCTCCTGGAGCCTACAGTGTAAGTGTAAAGAATGCAAGTGGATGTGTGAGTCCGGGTGTAGTAACAATCATTAAAGATCCAGTTGTTGATGAGCCTAAATTGGTCATCACTGCTGAGAGCAATAAAAGCATATGCGAAGGTGCAAGCGTTATACTTACATCTTCTGTAGCGCCAAGTTACCAGTGGTATAAGAATGGTTTAGCCATAGCAGGTGCTAATGCAAAAACATATGCAGCATCTACATCAGGTATATATACGGTAAGCCGCTTGTATACCAATGGTTGTAATGGCATACAAAGTGAGGGAGTAATTGTGAGTGTGAATGTTAGTCCATCTGCTCCTTCATTGGATATTATCCAACCTACTTGTGATTTGGCTACAGGAACCATAACAGTTAGTTCTCCTAAGAATCCTGGCAACACGTACAGTATTGATGGGGTAGATTATAGCAATGTGAATGGTTTTTTCACACAAGTAATTGCGGGCACTTATAATGTTACTGTTAAGAATGCAAGTGGATGTGTAAGTGGCATTACGGTTGCTGTTGTGAATCAAAATCCACTTACGCCACAAACACCGACTATAGAGATTACAAATCCATTGTGTCCGGAAAAGACAGGTGTGATCAAGATTACCTCACCTGTTGGTAATGGATTTACATATAGTATAGATGGATCAACTTATTTGAACAACACTGGAGTATTTACATCAATTGCTCCTGGAGCCTACAGTGTAAGTGTAAAGAATGCAAGTGGATGTGTGAGTCCGGGTGTAGTAACAATCATTAAAGATCCAGTTGTTGATGAGCCTAAATTGGTCATCACTGCTGAAAGTAATACAAACATATGCGAAGGTTCAAGCGTTGTACTTACATCTTCTGTAGCGCCAAGTTACCAGTGGTATAAATATGGTGTGGCTATAGCGGGAGCCAATGGCAGAACATTTACAGCCAGCACTGAAGGCGTATATACAGTGAGTAGTATAAGTACAAGTGGATGTACGGCAGTACAAAGTGGTGGTATAGAAGTCAAGGTGGTGGTTAGACCAGTTCCGCCATTGATTTCAGCTGATAAAATGTTTTTTTGTGATGGGGATAGTGCAGTGCTCAACAGTACTTTTTCATCCGGACTACAATGGTTTAGAGATGGTATAGCAATTACAGGAGCAACTTCTGCAAGGTATGTTGCAAAACAAGGAGGCAGCTATGCAGCCCTTGCAATTAACGATAATGGCTGTAGGAGTCCTTTTAGCGAATCCATGTCAATCAAAATGGTTGACTTACCAGTAACCCCAATACTAACCATAATAGGCACACCACAATTCTGTAAAGATGAATCAAGGTTGCTACAGGTGAATGTTCCAAATGGATTAACAGTCAACTGGTATAAAAATGGAAGTCTGATCAATGCCTATTCAAAAGACACCTTGCGTGTAAACACTGCCGCTGAGTACACCGTGAAATTCTTGAACAGCAGTGGATGTTTATCACTTGTGTCTAATAAGATTGTCACTGAAATTGGTTGCAATACTACGGGCATTTATATTCCTGATGTGTTTACTCCAAATGGAGATGGTATTAATGACATAATCAAACCGGTATGTGTTGGAATTGCCAAGTTCAAATTCTTTAAAATCTACAATCGTTGGGGAAATATTCTGTTTGAAAGTACAGATGAATCCAAGGGTTGGGATGGAAGGTTCCGTAGTCAGATACAGCCGGCAGACTCTTATATCTGGTTGGTAGAAGGATTGGATACCAATGGTAAAGAGATTAGAAAGTCTGGAGTATTAAATTTAATTAAATAGGTATTTACCTTACAAACAAGATTATGTTACTAAGAAGAATAATATACGTACTGATAGGAAGTTTATTTTTCCTGAATTCAAACGGACAAGATTTACATTATGCAGATGTACAATCCATGAATCTTTGGTATAACCAATCCTTGAAACTCGACAAACAAAAAGATGTCAGGTTTAATTTCAGGGATATCAAATACCAATCGTTGGTTGCTTTTCGCAATGCAAATATCATGGTCAACGTGCCGTTGATTAAGAAGAGCGCCGATGGATATCAGAAAAAGAGTTTTGTTTCTGCAACCGCAGCAGGCTCTTTTGATAAATCCAACAAAGGTGTTTTCAGAAACAATACGGGGTTGTTGGGACTATCCTATTCACAACGATTGAATGCCAATGATCTTTATTTGTCGCTTGGTTTTCAAGCAACCCAGACTACAACTTCTTTAGGTGAATTGGGCGGTAGTTTTTTCCCTGATCAATTTGATCAATATGGTCCTGTTCCTGCTGTTTCAAGAGATCCTCTTAGGGCGGGAAGAAGTTACAGCTGGACC
>JBFYPP010000004.1:0-22901 GCA_041303255.1 Chitinophagia bacterium
TATCAACCTAGTAAGGTCGATAGGGAAACCATAGGTATCATAAAGTTCGAAAGCCGCTGCCCCATTGATCATTCCAGTATCTTTTGAAACAACCAACAATTCATCTATCTTCTTCAATCCTTTACCCAGGGTGCGTAAAAAGGTTTCTTCTTCTTCTTTCACCACTTTGGTAACGAAGGACAATTGCGCATGCAACTCATTGAACACGTCTTTGAATTGTTCTGCAAGTCCAGGCAATAGTTTATACAAGAGGGGCTCTTTTACATCCAAATAAGAATAATAATACCTTACGGCTCTTCTTAAAATTCTCCTAATTACATAACCTGCACCTGTGTTGGAAGGCAATTGACCATCTGCGATTGTAAAAGCAATTGCCCGGATATGGTCGGCCAACACCCTAAAAGCAACATCCTGCTTTGAATCTTCCGCAGTATAGCGCTTACCTGAAATCGCTTCAGTCGCTTTGATAGTACCAGCAAATATATCTGTATCATAATTGGAAGACTTCCCCTGCAGCACCCTTACCAAACGCTCTAAACCCATTCCAGTATCTACATGGGTTGAAGCCAATGGCTGCAAGCTTCCATCTTTCATTCTGTTGTACTGGATGAACACATTGTTCCAGATTTCAATCACTTGAGGATGGTCTTTGTTTACAAGCAACTGACCAGGAGTTTGTTTTCTTTCTTCATCGGATCTACAATCCACGTGAATTTCAGAACAAGGTCCACACGGACCAGTATCACCCATTTCCCAGAAATTGTCTTTTTTGTTTCCAAAAACGATATGATCCTCAGGTAAGAGGTTCTTCCAAATGCCCAATGCTAAGCTAGAAGCGGGGATGTTTTCTTTGGCATCTCCCTCAAATACAGTGGCATATAGCCTATCCTTTTCTATACCATAAACGTCTGTTAGCAATTCCCAGCTCCAGGTAATGGCCTCTTTTTTGAAATAATCCCCAAAGCTCCAATTTCCCAACATCTCAAACATGGTATGGTGGTAGGTGTCTACCCCTACTTCTTCAAGATCATTGTGCTTTCCGCTAACCCGCAAACATTTTTGGGTATCCGCCACCCGCTTAAACTCAGCAGCCTTGTTTCCTAGAAATAGGTCTTTAAACTGATTCATACCCGCATTGGTAAAAAGCAAGGTTGGATCGTCCTTTAGAACGATAGGTGCCGATTGCACAATCTGATGTCCTTTGCTCTCAAAAAATTTCAAAAACTGGTTCCTTACTTCTGCTGAGGTCATTTCTTAAGTCTTTTATAAGAATTCATCTAGGATCTAAAGATTATATTTGTAAATCCTAGTCAGCAAAAATACAATTTTTAGGCCCGGTCCAAGGATGAAAAAGATCAAATATTATTACAATACCCAAACCCTGCGTTATGAAAAGCAGGTTGTGCCCCTGAGGGTAACCCTTTTGAGGATATTTGCGTTTTTGTCAACTGCCATCGTTACGGGTTTAATTATTGTAGCCATTGCCTTTCGGTTTTTGGACTCTCCAAAAGAAAAGATTCTAAAAGTACAGTTAGAAAAGGCCGACGAGACCAATAAAGTATATGCTAATAAACTGGGGGAATTGGATGAACGCTTGAAAGAGTTAGAGAAAAGAGACAACGAAATATACCGATCTGTTTTTGAAGCCACGCCAATTCCAGACAGTGCAAGGGCCAAACAAATAGAAACTAAGCGAGAAATGCAGGTTTTGGCGGGAATGGACAACAAAGAGATGACGGAGGGCATTTACAAAGTACTGAACACCATTTTCAATAGAATTGGCTCGCAAGAGAAGTCGTACAAAGACATTGAAGGGATGATTAAAAACAAAGAGAAATTGATTGCAAGTACCCCGGCAATTCAACCAATCAGCAATAGAACCTTAAATCGACTCTCTTCTGGTTTCGGATATAGAATAGACCCTCTGTATAAGACCGTTAAATTTCATCCTGGCTTGGATTTTAGTGCCCCACAAGGCACCCCAGTGTATGCCACCGCTGAGGGCACTGTTAACATTGCTGGTAATCTTGGAAATGGTTACGGAAACCATGTTGTGATTAATCATGGATATGCTTACCGTACTTTATATGGACACCTTTTTAGAATTAAAGCAAAAAAGGGACAACGTGTGAAAAGGGGTGAGATCATCGGCTATGTTGGTAATACTGGAAAATCAACTGGTCCGCATTTGCATTATGAGGTACTCAAAGGAAAGAAACACCTAGATCCCATTTACTTTTTCTACAACGACCTCACGCCGGAGCAATACCAAAGAATTCTTAAACTTGCGGCTTCAAGAAACCAGACATTCGACTAACCACAATGTGCATAACTTAAAACAAACGAGGTTAGAGAATCTGCATAAATTTGGGGTGATGCACAATCAACTGGACATATTCCAAGCAGATGCTTTTGAACAACCTGAAAAAAAGGTTGAACAGAAAGTAGAGAAAAGGGTAAATAGAAACCCAATTCCACCTGCTGTTATTGAAGAAGTGAGTTTACCAACTGTATCAAATTTCAACATCCCTCAAGACGCAGAATTAGACAGTAAGCAATACTATCCAATTAGTGAAGTGGCCAATATGTTTAATGTGAATATTTCATTGTTGCGTTTTTGGGAGAAGGAATTTTCCATCCTTAAACCAAGAAAAAATAAAAAGGGAGACCGTTTATTTAGACCTGATGATATTAGAAATCTAAAAATCATTCACTTCCTGCTTAAAGAAAAGAAATACACCATCAAAGGCGCTAAAGAATATTTGAAAAAAGGGAAAAAAGTAGACGACCAATTTGATGCCGTAGAAGTGCTTAAAAACATCCGCACCATGCTACTTGAACTAAAAGCTGGATTATCCTAGTCTAGGACCAATAGGTTTGTCTTTACCCGCAACATCAACCCCTTCCCTCTCCAGCAATTCAAGAATAAGAAAATTGATGCGTTGCTTCAATACATTGAAGTCTGCAATAGTATTAAACTCCTGAGCCAAGTTTGCTGAGCAGTTTTTCAAATCAAGGTTCAAGATCAACTGAGCCCTTCTTTTATATTTTAAAACCCATACTCAATTTTTCCAATCCAATTTAAGAATGCCTTTTTCTGATAAAACATAACATGCTCCTGCCGTGAATCGAATTTGCTGATAGTCAGAAAATTCTTTTGGTAATTCATAAGTCCTCGTATCGATGCTTCCAGGGGTATATACCATCAGTTGTCCGTTTTGAATACCTACAATCTGTTTCCCAACAGCATGCACCTCCTTCCAATTCAACAAGGCAATTCGGTTTTTGAAAGCCCCATAATAATCAAAAATAAATAGTCCTTTGTGCTCGTCATATAAGTAAACAAAACCCCCAAGATCAAACAATACGCTGGGAATGATTGCTTCAGAAAAAACCAGACGAAGATCTGCGGTTGTAAAAACCAACTGCCCATCTTCATTAATTTTTTTCAACTTGCTCTCTTGTTCATCAAATACCCATATCAGGTTATCATAACTTTGGGCAACCGCTTTCACCTGAAAAATACCTGCTTTTCGTAAATCTATTTTATTAACTACCTGCATCAAGCGATCCAACACCAAGATGGTTTTATAGTCCTTAAAATACAAGGTTGTCCTCAATGGGTTTTCTACTGCAATAGAATACAATTTTCCATAACGACGTACATTGTTAAACACACCCATGGAGTCTAGGTTGTTGTTGTATTTTTTGAGCTGGCCATTGGTGGTTAGTGCAAAAATATTACCAAGTTCATCGGGCATAAAATAACTGAAATCACCATTGATGGTTTTTGCAGCTCTTGAGCTACCCATTTCTTGTGCAGCAAGATGAACAGTGAGAAAATTTAATAGCATGAAAATAAACAATGGCTTCATGACATCAATGGTATTTTAAATGAAGCTCACTTCCATCGAATTCACCATAAGAATTGTATCTTATCCAATCGCCCAAATTGATGTATCTGCTCTTTTCGTTTAGCTTCACGTCTATTGGCAAATGACGGTGACCGAAAATGAAATAATCAAAATGACGTTGTTGTAATTGTTCCTTACAATAAACCACCAACCATTCTTTCTCTTCGCCTAAAAATTGTTCATCTGATGAGCCTGTAATGGTTCTACTGCCCTTGCTCAAATAATTGGCAAGAGAAATGCCAAAATAAGGTGGAAGCAGACCAAATAACAATTTGCAGGTTGGATTTCTGAAAATCTTTTTGATGAATTTATATCCATGGTCACCTGGACCTAAGCCATCGCCGTGACCAATTAAAAAAGTTTTATCATTAAATACATAGGTTTGGTTTTCAAAGAAGACAGGAATATTCAGCTCCTTTTCAAAATAACCAGACATCCACATGTCGTGGTTACCTACAAAAAAATGTATTGGAATTCCACTGTCTGTGAGCTCAGCCAATTTACCCAAAATTCTTACATATCCTTTTGGCACTACAGTTCTGTATTCAAACCAAAAATCAAAAAGGTCTCCAACCACAAAAATCATCGCAGCATCTTTCCTGCATTGTTGAAGAAATGATACAATTCGCTTTTCCCTTTCCAAGCTGGAGGCATGATTTGGCACCCCAAGATGGAAATCAGATAAAAAATACACTTTTTTTCCTGCAGGAATTTGCATGCCCAAATATACTCAGTAATAGAATTGAAGTTGTGTTATTTGTCGAGCAAGAAACAATAAACCTCTTTTGGTCCGTGTACCCCCACTACCAAGGTTTTCTCAATATCGGCAGTCCGGCTAGGCCCAGTAGCAAAACTGATCATTGAAGGCATCTGATCACCATATTTTTTTTGCAATAAGGCCAATGCATCTTTCACATCATAAACAAGTTGACTCACTTTAGCAATACAAATGTGCACTGGAGCGTATACACTTGTTGTTCTTCCGGAAGAAACTGCACTACTCAAGACCATGCTTCCCGTTCTGGCTACCAAAGATTCACAAATTGTGATGGAAACATCGGCCTCTTTGAGGGGCTTTTCGGAGAATGCGCTAAATCCAAAAGAGCCCAAAGCTGATTTTATATTTTCATCAGAACAATACACTTCGTTCCACTGCTTTTCTTCCACCAGTGAATTGATTTGGTCGTACAGGTCTTGTTCAGACTCACAATATGAAAAGTTGCCCAACAAAGAGGTAAACTTTTCTGCAAACACAAGAGCAAGGTCTTTTTTGGAACCATCAAACGAAAAGTCTGTCTTCTCAATTCCTGGATAAGGGATATCCGTGGAATGAATCAGTGCTTTTCTTACGTTCTTTAAGATGGCCTCTTTGCCAGAAGATGCTTCCATTAAGCGCGAAATTTATTGACCTTCAGAAGGTGTTTCTGTATTTTCCTGAGCTGGTGTAACATCAGCAACAACCTCTATTGGGTCATCAGCAAAAATCTTTTTCTCTTCATAAGGCCTTTTTCCAATCAGGTCTTCCACATCTTGTTTGTGAAGCACTTCCCTCTCAAGCAAAGCCAAGGCAATCTTTTCAACCTCCGCTTTTTTCTCGGTAAGCAACTCCAATGTTCTTTGGTATGCTTTTGCCACAAGACTTCTTACTTCATCATCAATGAGCTTACCGGTTTCTTCGCTATATGGTTTTGTGAATGTGCTCTCTTGTTGAGGATCATAATAGCTCACATTGCCCACTTTTTCACTCATGCCATAAACAGTGACCATGGCATAAGACATCTTGGTTACCTGTTGCAAATCGTTCTGAGCCCCTGTAGATATTTTTCTAAAGAAAATCTCTTCACTTGCTCTACCACCCAAAGTCATACACATTTGATCAGCAAGCTGTTCAGTGTTGTATAAATATTGCTCTTTAGGCGTGTATTGAGCATATCCTAAAGCGGCTACCCCTCTTGGAACGATGGTTACTTTCAACAGCGGATAAGCATGCTCTAAATACCATCCACAAACAGCGTGACCTGCTTCGTGGTAGGCAATGATTTTTTTCTCTTCCGGTAAAATGATTTTATTCTTCTTTTCCAATCCACCAATCACTCTATCAATGGCATCTTGGAAATCGTCCATGTCCACTTCAGATTTTCCTTTTCGTGCAGCAATTAAAGCCGCCTCGTTACATACGTTTGCAATATCCGCCCCGGCAAAACCAGGTGTTTGTTCAGCAAGTTTATGGATATCCAATTTATCAGATCGCTTGATAGGTTTAAGATGGACAAGAAAAATGGTTTCTCTGCCTTTCACATCGGGCTTATCAATGCTGATTTGTCTGTCGAATCTACCGGGCCTCAATAACGCGGTATCCAAAACATCTGGCCTATTGGTAGCTGCTAAGATGATGATTCCTGTATCTCCACTAAAACCATCCATTTCAACCAACAACTGGTTCAAGGTGTTTTCACGCTCATCGTTGCTCATCATCATGTTCTTGCCCCTTGCTCTTCCTATTGCATCAATCTCATCAATAAAAATGATACATGGCGCTTTCTCTCTTGCTTGTTTAAATAAATCGCGGACCCTGCTGGCACCCACACCCACAAACATTTCTACGAAATCGGAACCCGACATAGAGAAAAAAGGCACTTGTGCTTCTCCAGCCATTGCTTTAGCAAGTAGGGTTTTGCCCGTACCAGGAGGACCAATTAACAAGGCACCCTTTGGTATCTTTCCACCCAATGCGGTGTATTTTTTTGGATTTTTAAGAAAATCCACAATCTCCATTACTTCTTGCTTGGCCTCGTCTAATCCAGCAACATCGGTAAACGTAATATTTACCTTGGTTCCTTTGTCGAACAACTGGGCCTTGGATTTGCCGATATTAAAGATGCCACCACCAGCGCCTCCGCCAGCTCCACCGCCACCCATCTTTCTCATCATCAACACAAAAAGTAGTCCGAACATCAACAGTGGGAAAAGAAAATTAAGCAAAGGACCGAAAAACTCAGGGTCGCTTACTGGGTCTACCTTAACGGGTGTTACGGCAGGATGATCACTAAAATATTTATCGATGTTCTCTTGGTAGTCGTCTACCTTGGAATAATTAAATTGAAAATGCGGACCCTTTGTAGCCTTGGCATGCACTAATTTTTTTTCACCAATTAAGCTTTGGTAAATGGGATCGCTTAAGCTGTCTTGTTTGATGTAGACCCTTACAACCCCTTTATTTTTTACAGGCTCCAGTTTCTCAACATGGTTTCTTTCCAATAATTTTTGTCTAAACTCCAGTTCAGTAATGGTGCTGGCATCCGGAGTTACCCCGCGCATGACCTGGTAGCCTATGAGCATGACTGCCGCAATTACATAGATCCAGTAAAAACTGAATTTGGGGCCTTTTGGAGCAGGTCCTTTTCCACCTGAATCCTTTCTTTTAAATGCCGAAAAAGGATTCTGCCGCTTATCGCTCTTATTCTCTTCCTGATTCATATGAATACTTTGTTACTTTATTGTTTTTTTTGCTCTCTTCGCAGGTGCTTTTTTTACTGGCGCTTCAGCCTGTTCTTCTTTCTCTTCTTCTGCAACCCCATCGCTCCACATTTCTTCTAACTTGTAGAATTTTCTTGTTTCGCTTTGAAATACATGCACCACTACATTTACATAATCAATCAAGACCCACTGACTAGCAGAACGACCTTCATGTTTGTATGGAGGTTCATCGCACTGCTTTTTTACAGCTTCTTCAATCCAATCTGCAATTGCTTGGACTTGCACAGTTGAGCTTGCCTCACATATGATGAAAAAGTCGGCTACTGCTTCGGGTATTTTTCGGAGATCGAGAGAAACAATATGCTCTCCCTTCTTATCGTGGATAGCATTGATGATCACTTTTAGGATCTTGCTTTTTCGAGTTAACCTGCTGATTCTTTTAACGGGTACGACTGCTTCTTCGGTTCTTGATGTCAAACGCTGATTTTTTAATTGTTCCTTGAGTATCTTGCTCAAAAATACGGATAATTTCTCTCCATTATTAGGATACAACATGATCGGTGAACCATTTGTTATATTATCCAGTGTAGAAAGTACCAATAACCATGCCAAAGCGCTCATCAAAGCGGGTTTGGCATCAAACGGAATGGCAGTTTTTGCAGAGGAACAAACCCGGGGTCGGGGTCAAAAAAACCATGTTTGGGAAAGTCAAAAAGGACAAAACATCGTCTTAAGTGTGATTGACGACGCATCTTGGTTAAGCCTTGATGCTCAATTTCAGCTTTCCTGCGCAACCGCTCTGGCTTGTAGACAACTCTTTGGTGAATTTGCAGGTGACGAAACCAGCATAAAATGGCCAAACGACATTTTTTGGCGTGACAGAAAGGCAGGTGGAATTTTGATTGAAAATGTGATAAAAGGCAATAGTTGGGATAAGATGATCATCGGCATGGGCATGAACATAAATCAAGTAGTCTTTGGGGAAATGAAAGCCAACCCTGTTTCACTCAAACAAGTGACGGGGAAAACACAAGATGTAAAGCTGCTTGCAAAAAAACTATGCACCTATCTTGACGAAAAATACAATCAATTACGAACCCATAAATTTGACGTTCTTCTACAGGAATACAACCATTATTTATTTAGGGCAAATCAAACAGCCGTTTTTCGAAACGAAGAAGGTGTTTTTGAGGCGAAAGTAAAAGGGGTTAATCAAAACGGACAACTTATCATTGAACACAAAAAACTCGAAATCCTTGATCACGGAAAAATTGAGTGGGTTCTATAAGCCAAAACCTGCTGCAATTTCAGCAGCATGTTCCTTCACTTTTGGTTTTGAAATTATCTTTACCACCACCCCGTTTTCATCAATCAAAAAAGTTGTTCTAAACACACCCATGTATTTATTTCCATACAACTGCTTTTCACCCCATACACCAAATTTTTCTACTAATTTTTTATCCGTATCTGCAATGATGCGAAAAGGCAGTTCGTGTTTTGCAATAAATTTTAGGTGGGATTTTTCATCATCCGGACTCACCCCAACAACAGCAATACCCTGCTTTTCGAGCATTTTGAACCCATCCCTTAAATTACAAGCTTGTACTGTACAAGTGCTGGTATTGTCTTTGGGATAAAAATACAAAGCCAATTTTTTTCCTTTAAAATCAGCCAGTTTGATTTTCTCACCATCTTGATCGATTGCTGAAAAAGCTGGGGCTTTTTTTCCTTCTAAAATTGACATGGTTTTTAATTTCTGTTTACCGTAAATTCTTTACTCACGGAGTTACCCGCCTCGTCCATAACAAAAGCAGTCAGCTTATGTTCACCTTTTGGAAAATGATCATCCACCACATAATTATATCTAATTCCTGAAGGCTTGAACAACAAAAATTGACCGTCTACCATCACCTTGAACTCTTTGATCACTTTTAGGTCGTCTAGTACATCAAAATGTATTCTGGATCCCATGTGCAGTTTTGCGCCTTGGTGCAAAGAAGTAGAAACTTGTGGGGGTTGAATATCATGTAAAAGTTGAAAAAAACCAAAGTCCCTGAACGATGCGCTAAATCCACCTTTTTCAGGAATTGCTTTTTTGACCTCTGTTTTACCCCTGTAATTTCTTTTAATGACCAAGCGATCCAAATTCAATAAATCAAGGTCCTTGCTGGGTTTGATGCGCACTTTAAAATAACTCTGTACCGGAATATCTGCTGGAAAGGTTTGAAAAACTGAGGAAGCATCATGAGCAGCAGTTGCACTAATGGATTGAAGTTCAAAATGAAAATCATCATAAAAAGCATCTTCATTGAAAACAAACTGAATGTTTTCATCTTCATAAATATTGATGTCTCCTGCAGCCATTGGCTGTCCACTTTTTTGCCCCACAGCCACTAGACCCGGCTTACGCTTGACACTGAATTTAACACTAGACAGGTTCTCATAAGCATCCATCACTTCAATTTCACACTCCTGAACCATGTCTGTAAGGGAGATATAATTCTTGTCTTTTACTTTATAAATGGGAAGATCCATTTTCTGGGCGGGGAAAAGCATTTGGTAGTAAGACCCGCCTTTCATTCGAGTTGCATAATCAATATGTCCATTTAAATACCTTGTTTTATCATAACTGATGTTATCCAAAATAAATGAAGACACTACTTCATTTTCTATTTTGAGATTCGCTGCATAAAATCCATTGGCATTGGGCACACCAGACATACGGTCAGTTGCTTGTATAGCAACAAATACTTTATCAAAAGGAAGCTCTACCCTTGATGCAGTTTGATAGCTTCCCCCCTTTTTAATCAAAGGATAAACAATGGGGGGTTGTTCATATACACTCCTGTCTCTGTCATAAAATACCAATTTGAACACATCAGGAGGAGTTACATCAGGAAGTAAGAACCGGAAACGGAGCGGATTAAGGCAGTTTTCTGTTTTCGTATCCCTGATTTCAAAATGAACATGCGGACCTTGTGAAGCTCCTGTATTACCGCTATACCCAATAAGCTGACCTTTTTTTACTGGTAACAGTCCGGATGGGACCGGCAAATCAATTTTCCAAGTCCGCTTTTCATATTGCTGCTCCTCCAGGTAGTTTTCTGCTGCTGGAATGAACTTGTTCATGTGCGCATAAAGCGTTGTTGTGCCGTTGGGATGATCAAGATAAATTGCCCTTCCAAATCCGCCCAGTTCAATTTTCATTCGAGAAATGTATCCGTCAGCTGGAGCAAATACCGGCAAATTTTCTCTAGATTCAGTGGAAAGGTCCAACCCCATGTGGAAATGATTGGGGCGCATTTCGCCAAAATTGGCATTCAATTTAGGTTTGATGGAAAGCGGGTAAGCAAAATAGTCGGGTACCCCTTTCGGCTGGGAAAACAACAAAGCAGAAAAACTCAGAAAAAAACCGAAAAAAAGGATACGCAAATTCATTGCGCAAAACTAAGATTATTCAAAACATTTGTTGTGGCCGTAAAAAATAGATTTTCTCAGTTTTTTTATATTTTTTTCAAAAAAAATATTTTTACAATACAACATATTGACCAAAATAGTTGTCTTTATAATAGATACCCCTAACATGAAAACATTTATTACAAAAATCATCCTTGTTTTGGCTTCAGTGGCCGCCCTTTTCGGTTTTTACAAAAGAAAAGAAGAAAATTCACCAAAAGACGATGCCATCAGTATGCGTGAATTTCAACAAAAAGACCTTGTAGAGGATTTCGAGATGGCTGCTTACCACAACCAGGCCTAATTTTTCCCACCAAGTTTCAACAGATCAAGTCTATTTAAAATAAAGGCTGGTATTTACCAGTGAAAAGTAGAATGCATCCATTACTTTTGCACTCCGGGTACATCCCGGTTTTTTTATGCCCACAACCCAATAAAAAAAACTTCATTTTATGCCAAAAGATGCTTCAATAGGTTCGGTTTTGATCATAGGTTCAGGACCCATTGTTATAGGACAGGCTTGTGAATTTGATTACTCTGGCTCTCAAGCCGCCAGAAGCCTGAGGGAAGAGGGTGTAAAAGTAATTTTGATTAACTCTAATCCTGCAACCATCATGACGGACCCTATGATGGCAGACAGGGTGTATTTACTTCCCCTCAATGTGGAAAGTATTGAAACCATCTTAAAGGAAAACCAAATTGATGCAGTTTTGCCCACCATGGGTGGCCAGACTGCTTTGAACCTTGCTAAAGAAGCAGAGGAATTGGGGATTTGGGAAAAATATAACGTGCGGTTGATTGGAGTTGACATCAAGGCAATTGACAAGGCGGAAGACAGGGAAAAATTCAGGCAGTGGATGATACAAATGGGTGTTCCAGTCGCTACCGCCAAAACAGCCAACTCTTTTTTAGAAGGAAAAGAATTTGCACAAGAAATAGGGTTTCCACTCGTTATCCGTCCCTCATTTACGCTGGGTGGAACAGGTGGTGGAATAGTACACAGCAAAGATCAATTGGATGAGGCACTCAACAGGGGACTATCTGCTTCACCTATCCACGAGGTGCTGGTTGAGAAAGCAGTTTTAGGATGGAAAGAATTTGAATTAGAGTTGCTTAGAGACAACAAAGACAATGTTGCGATTATTTGTACGGTAGAAAATTTCGATCCAATGGGTGTGCATACAGGTGATTCAATTACTGTTGCACCCGCCATGACCTTGAGTGATACCGCCTTCCAACTGATGAGAAATACAGCCATCAACATGATGAGGGATTTGGGAAATTTCTCTGGTGGGTGTAATGTACAGTTTGCACTCAATCCATTAACAGAAGAAATTCTCGCCATTGAAATTAATCCAAGGGTAAGTCGCTCTTCCGCTTTGGCATCCAAAGCAACTGGGTATCCAATTGCAAAAATTGCTGCCAAGCTCGCACTGGGTTATAGTCTTGATGAATTAAAGAACCAGATCACCCAAACCACATCGGCTTATTTTGAACCAGCACTCGACTATGTAATTGTAAAAGTTCCCAGATGGAACTTCGATAAATTCAAGGGAGCAAACGACACCTTGGGCTTACAGATGAAATCAGTTGGTGAAGTAATGGCCATTGGTAGAAGTTTCACAGAAGCCATTCAAAAAGCCTGTCAAAGCTTAGAAAACAATGCGGTCGGACTTGGTTACTACGGAAAAAGCATGATGCATGCGGATGAAATTGTGGAATACCTAAAAACTCCAAAATGGGACAGGATTTTCCGAATTAAAGATGCCCTGATGATGGGTATCAGCGTAAAAACAGTTTGTCAAGCCACGCTTATTGACCGTTGGTTTATTTACGAGATACAAAAGATCGTAGATATTGAAAAAGAAATTGCGAAATACAAGTTCGAAACACTTCCCATCGAATTAATCAAAAAAGCCAAACACCACGGCTTCAGTGATGAGCAGATATGTAGAATTATGCAAGATGGTACAGAAGACGCGCTGTATGAAAGAAGAAAAGCAGCCGGCATCAAGAGAGTCTACAAAATGGTGGATACTTGCTCTGCAGAATTTGAAGCCAAAACACCTTATTTCTACAGCAGTTTTGAAAACGAAGGCATCAACGAAAGCAAGAGAAGTGATAAGAAAAAAATCATCGTACTTGGATCGGGACCAAATAGAATTGGCCAAGGTATTGAGTTTGATTATTGCTGTGTACACGGACTACTTGCCATAAAAGAATGTGGATATGAGGCCATTATGGTAAACTGTAATCCAGAAACCGTCTCTACTGATTTTGATATTGCCGATAAATTGTATTTCGAACCTGTTTATTGGGAACACCTTTGGGAATTGATTGAGTTTGAAAAACCCGAGGGAGTTATTGTTCAATTGGGTGGACAAACTGCTTTGAAACTCGCGGAGCGCCTACACAAAAAAGGGATCAAAATCATTGGTACTTCCTATGACAATATGGATATAGCTGAGGACAGAGGTCGCTTTAGCGATATGCTTAAAAGTTTGGGCATCCCTTATCCGGAATACGGTACTGCCCTCAATGTAGATGATGCTGTTGAAGTTGCAAAGGTGGTAGGCTATCCTGTACTCGTTAGACCTTCTTATGTACTCGGTGGACAACGCATGCGGATTGTAATCAACGATGAAGAACTAGAATCAGCAGTAGTAAGTTTGCTCAAGCATATTCCTGATAATAAAATTTTGATTGATCATTTCCTCGACCGTTGTCAAGAGGCTGAAATCGATGGCATTTTTGATGGTGAAGATTTCCATGTAATGGGCGTGATGGAACACATAGAACCTGCAGGTATCCATAGTGGAGACAGCAATGCAGTTTTACCAGCGTTTAACTTAACCCCTTTGATAGTAACCACAATGGAATTTTATGCTGAAAAAATTGCAAGGGCTCTTGATATTAGGGGATTAATCAATATACAGTTTGCTATAAAAAATGAAAAAGTATTTGTTATAGAAGCCAACCCAAGAGCATCAAGAACAACGCCATTCATTGCAAAAGCATATCAAATTCCTTATCTGAATATTGCTACCAAAATCATGATAGGAACGCACAAGATCAAAGATTTTGAATATGAGAAAAAACTAGAAGGTTTTGCCATCAAAGAACCGGTATTTAGTTTTGATAAATTTCCAGGTGTAAGCAAAGAGCTCGGTCCAGAGATGAAATCAACTGGAGAAGCCATACGATTCATAAAAGATTTGAGAGACCCTTATTTTAGAACACTCTACAAGGAAAGAAGTATGCACCTCAGTAAATAGTGGTGTTATTTTTTCTAGAAGGTCATATGCTATTGCAGCATGAAAGAATAATTGAACAAGCTTGTTCAATCTCTTCATCGGTGATAATAAGAGGCGGTGCTATTCTCATGCAATGTGGTGCAAACAAAAACCAATCGGTGAATACCCCTTTTCCAATGCAGAGGTCAATTAATCTTTTATTGGTTTCAAAAGAATCAAATTCAATTGACATCAATAATCCTTCATTTCTTACTGATTTTATGATGGGATGCACCAGCAATTGTCTGAATAAGTTTGCTTTTACTTGAACGCCTTGAACTAGCGCTTCCTCAATTAAAAAATCAACTGCAGCAAGACCAGCTGCACAACAAACAGGGTGACCACCAAATGTTGTAATATGTCCCAATACAGGATTTTCAGTAAATGCATTCATGTTGTCTTTACTAGAAACAAAAGCCCCCAATGGCATTCCGCCACCCAACGCCTTACCCAATAAAATAACATCTGGAACTATCCCATATTTTTCAAATGCAAACAAGGTGCCTGTTCTTCCAAAACCAGTTTGTATCTCATCCAACACCAACAGCGCACCTACTTCATCACATTTTTTTCTGAGTAATTGCATCCATGTATATTCAGGTGCATAGACGCCCATTTCAGCTTGAATTGGTTCTGCGATTACACATGCAGTTTTGCAATCAATTAAATCTAAGGAGGCAAAAACATTATAATCAGCATGTACAATTCCAGGTAGAAGCGGACGATACGCATTTCTCCAATATTCATCTCCCATTACACTTAATGCGCCTTGTGTAGATCCATGATAGGAATTTTTAAAGGCTACTATATTTGTTCTTCCAGTTAATCGTTTTGCAAGCTTCATTGCCCCCTCTGTGGCTTCAGCACCAGAACTTGTGAAGTAAACTGCATCTAAATTTTCAGGCAACAAAGAGGCAATTTTTTGTGCATAGTTTACTTGTGGGGATTCTACCAATTCCCCATAAACCA
The DNA here is from genome assembly GCA_041303255.1 of Chitinophagia bacterium. Lineage (GTDB taxonomy): Bacteria > Bacteroidota > Bacteroidia > Chitinophagales > Chitinophagaceae > Pollutibacter. The sequence continues at coordinate 15,110 of JBFYPP010000004.1, forward strand.
TAATGTGCATATAGGCCTCCAATTGGTTGTGAATGGCTTTAATTACACTTGGATTTCTATGCCCCACATTACACACACTTATACCACTTATTAAGTCGATATAACTGCGCCCTTGTTTATCCCACATCTTAGAACCCTCTGCCTTTACTATTTCAAGTGCCAGAGGTGCAGGGGATGTTTGTGCTACATGCCTAAGAAACAATTCACGTTGGTTCATTCCTGCAAAGTTCCTGAATATGCAATAACTTTAAGAAAAAATATGCCTTTCATTCTACCCGTTAGGGGGTTTTCACCCGAATTTGGCAACAATACCTTTATTGCACCCAACGCCACCATTGTAGGTGAGGTAAGTATGGGAGACGATTGTAGCATCTGGTTTAATGCAGTAGTGAGGGGGGATGTTAACTTTATCAAGATGGGCAATAAAGTCAATATTCAAGACAATGCTGTTATACATGGCACTTTTGAAAAAAATGGTACTACCATTGGAAATAATGTAAGTATCGGACACAATGCTATTGTACATGGTTGCACCATTGAAGACCATGTATTAATTGGAATGGGTGCTATTGTGATGGACAGGGCCATCATCGGAACCAATTCAATTATCGCTGCAGGTGCTGTTGTGCTTGAAGGAACAATTGTACCACCAGGATCAATTTTTGCTGGAGTACCTGCCAAAAAAGTAAAAGAAGTATCTGAAGAAAAAATCATAGGAGAAATAAACCGCATTGCTGAAAACTACGTTACCTACAGCAGTTGGTTTAAAGACTAATTACCATTCTTTATCAGCCATAGAGTCTAAAATTGTACAGTAGCTGATGTATCGATCTTCATGAATTTCTCCAGCCAAGACCGCTTTTTTAATGGCACAATCGGGTTCATTGAGGTGCATGCAATTGTTGAAATGACAATCATTCAATCTTAATTTCATTTCAGGAAAAAAATGAGAAAACTCATCTTTTGTAATATCTGCAATTGCAAATTCGCGCATACCAGGCGTATCTATAATTCTTCCGCCTTCCGGTATATCATACATTTCCGCAAATGTAGTGGTGTGCATCCCTTTTCCACTCCAATCACTCACTTCAGTGGTGCGAATATTCACACCATCTAAAATTGCATTGATGATGCTTGACTTTCCAACACCAGAATGTCCGCTTATTAAAGTTGTTTTGCCATAGAGCGTTTCCTTCAATACATCTAAGCCCTTTTCCTCTTCAACAGAGGTAAGCAAAACCCTATAACCCACTTTCTCATAAATCGCTTTTCGCTCTTCATAGACCGCTGTTTCATGTTCCTCATGCAAATCTGATTTATTAAATACAATAATGGCTGGAATATGAAATGCTTCACAAGTAACAAGAAAGCGGTCAATGAAACCAGTGGAAGTTCTTGGATCTTTAATGGTTGCTATCAAAAGCGATTGATCAAGGTTGGATGCAATAATGTGATGCTGACGTCTATTGGCTGGTGATATACGATTTACATAATTACGCCTGGGAACCAACGCTGTAATCATGGTCCGGTTTTCTGCTTCATCCTCCATTTCAAATCCCACTTCATCTCCCACTGCAATTGGGTTGGTGGATGTAATGCCTTTTATTTTGAATTTTCCTTTGAGTCGTGCTTGGTAAACATGCCCATCCTCGCCTTTTACCAGGTACCAACTACCGGTCGATTTATAAACTATTCCCTTCATTACAGTAGCTGATTTATTTTTTCAACTTAAATATTTCGCAACAATGGGCAACCTTCGTCCTACGCCAAATGCTTTTGTACTCACGCGAATGATTGGGCAGAACTGGTTTCTCTTGTACTCGTTTAAATTAACCAGCCTTAATGTCTTTTTAATCAACGCTTCATCAAAACCCATTGAAATAATTTCAGATGGTCCTTTTCGGCGCTCAATGTAGAAATACAAAACCTGATCCAACAAATCATACTCAGGCAAACTATCACTGTCTTTTTGGTTTGGCCTCAACTCTGCTGAAGGCGCTTTGGTCAATATGTTCCCCGGTATGATTTCCTTTTCCTTATTCAAATATTGAGCCAATGCATAGACCTGCGTTTTATACAAATCACCAATAACACTCAACCCTCCCGCCATATCACCATACAAAGTACCATATCCAGTTGCCAATTCACTCTTGTTGGAGGTATTTAACAATACATAATTAAATTTATTGGCAATGGCCATAAGAAGGTTACCACGGGTTCTGCTTTGGATATTTTCTTCAGCAACTCCGAAGTTTGTCCCACTAAACAAAGGGTCCAACGCATTTAAAAACCCATCATACAAATTGCCTATACCAATGGTATGGTAAGGATTACCCAAGTTTTTACTCAATTGAACCGCATCGTCAACTGAATGAGCACTGGAATAAGCAGATGGCATTAAAATCGCTGTTACATTTTCTGCACCAAGGGCCTCAACGGCCAATGTGAGTACGACTGCAGAATCAATTCCACCGCTACTGCCAAGTATCGCTTTTTTAAAACCGAGCTTCAAAAAATAGTCGCGAATACCCAATACCAACGCGGCTTTAATTTGAGCAATATTATTTTCATTGGTGAGGTACCCAATGATTTTTGCAGGATCTGTTGTTTTTGCCACACGCATATCAGCACTCATCTTTGAGATAGTCTGTCTACTGATTTCAACTGACCCAATAAGTTCGTCTGTATCTATCAAATAAGTATCCTCTGAAAAATAATTCAATTCATGTTTTAATTCGCCATCTGCAGCATAGACCAAACTTCCGCCATCAAAAATAATTTCTGTATGTGCGCCTACTGCGTTGCAATAAATCATCGGAAGTCTGTATTTGATCACATTCAAACGAATAACTTCTTTGCGATCTTCATCATGGTCGTAGTCGAATGGCGAAGCAGAAATATTAATCATTAGATCTGGGGACTGTCTCATTAACTCGTCCATTGGACAAACCCTATAAAGCGGATTATCCCCCAAATTCCAAATATCCTCACAAATGGTTACCGCAATATTCTTACCCTTAAATGGTATTACATTCCAAAAATAGGTTGGCTCAAAATACCTATACTCATCAAACACATCGTAATTGGGCAACAACGTTTTGTGTGCAACTCCATGTATTTTCCCATCATAAAGTAGTATGGCAGAATTGAAAAGGTCTTTGCCCTCTTTCTGAGGATTTCTCGTTGGTGCTCCAACCAAGATACCTATCTCCTCGCTGTGCTTCGCTATTTCAGCAACAGCAGCTTCTGCTTGTAGAATAAAATCTTCAAACTCTAAAAAATCCCTGGGGGGATATCCGCAAACAGAAAGCTCAGAAAAAACGACAAGATCGGCACCTAGTTGTTTGGCCAATTTAACTTCATTGATCATTTTCTCTTGATTCAATGAAAAATTGCCAATATGATAATTCTGCTGGGCGATGTACACCTTCATGGTACAAAATTGCAGAAATAAGATGAATTATGGTTAAAATAAAGATAACAGGTAGATGTAAACAATGCTTTGCTTTATTTTTGGAAACATGAAACAACCAATTTGTAATTTCTACAGGTCTCAATTGCAATTCATTTTACTTGCAGTTATAATTCTAGGTGGTGTTTTAGGGTGCGGAAACAGCAACAATACGCCAGATGTTAGCGCAATCAAAGTAGAGATAGAGGTTGTGCGTTTTGAAAAAGACTTCTTTGCCATAGATACCTCAGACCTCAACAAGTCGATGGAAAATCTACGTTCAAAACACCATGATTTTTCAAATGATTTTATTTTACGAATTCTGGGTTTAGAAGGAGTTGATACTGCCTATTGGACCAAGGCGATCAAGCAGTTTCACCATGATTATTACCCAATATACGATTCAACAAAAAAATTGGAACAGGAAATAAAGGAATCAATAGCAGCCACCAAAGAAGGACTTCAATACGTAAAATATTATTTTCCTAAATATAGGCTACCTGAACAGTTCATCACTTTTGTTGGACCAATTGATGCATTTGCAAGTGGTACGACTGGCGGCTCAGGAGACATCATCACAACACATGGATTAGGAGTGGGATTGCAGTTGCATCTCGGCGCCAATTCGATGGTGTACAACAACGAACAGGGTATGCAACTTTATCCCAATTATATCTCAAAAAAATTTACTACTGCATACATTCCTGTGAATGCAATGAAAAATATTATCGACGATGTATATCCACCAATGAAACAAGGCGGATCGCTGCTTGATGTGATCGTAGACCATGGAAAAAGAATGTATCTACTTGATCTTTTTCTCCCCGAAGCAGAAGATAGCCTCAAATTGGGATACAGCGCTTCACAACTAAAAGGTGCTTTAAAAAACGAAGGCTTAATTTGGAATTATTTTATAGAAAACAAACTTCTCTATGAATCTGACGACTTCAAGATTCGTTCATTTATTAATGATGCTCCTTCCACAGTGGAGTTTGGTGAAGGATCACCAGGATTCATCTCCTTGTTTATAGGGAGACAACTGATCTTAGCCTACATGGAAAAAAATAAGGATACCAATATAAACACCCTGCTTTCTCTAGATGCTAGAAAGATACTGTCCGGCTCAAGCTATAAGCCCAGGTAATTATTCAATTATGCTACTTTCCCCATGGTATGCATGAACCTCACATGAGAAGCGATAGCAGCTCTTGTAGAAGGGAAATAGATATAATTTAGTTCGAACTTCTCACAAGTTTCTTTTACTATTTTACTGATTGCAGGGTAATGAATATGACTGATTCTTGGAAAAAGATGGTGCTCAATTTGGTAGTTTAATCCGCCCACAAACCAGGTAACCAATTTATTTGAAAACGCAAAGTTTGCGGTCGTTTTTACCTGATGAATTGCCCACTCATTTTCAATTTTCACTGGATCAATACCTGCTACTTCAAATTCTGCATGCTCCACTACGTGCGCCAATTGAAAAACCATAGCCAGCGTTAAGCCTAGCGTAAACTGACTAATTAAAAAACCAACCAGCCACCATTTCCATCCAATTAAAATGATGGGAACAATAATGTAGAAAACAATAAAGAAAATCTTACCTACCCAAAACATAAGATGCTCTCTGAAATTCGTGAATTTCATGGGTGTGGTATATACTTTTCTAGAAAAATATTTGATGTAGTCCATGAAGAACATAAACAATGAGGTAAATCCATACAATACAAACATGTATGCACTTTGAAAGCGATGCATCGGCTTTAAAGGCTGAGAAGAACACTGACGCAAAAAAGGCATATTATTAATATCATCGTCCACACCATCAATATTGGTATAGGTATGGTGAATGATATTGTGTTTGATTTTCCACAAGGAAGCATTTCCACCTAAAAAATTATTTGTGAGCCCAAACACCTCATTCACCCAACCTTTGGTTGAGAAGCTACCATGGCATGCATCGTGCATAACATTGAATCCAATAGCAGCCATATTGAGTCCAAATACAAACCAAAGAAAAACAGTGAGTACCGAAGGCATAGTAACAAACATCAAAAGACTGTAAAGTGCAATGGCTCCGGGTATTAAAATCAAGGTCTTTGCATACAACTTCCAATTGCCGGTTTTTTTGATCCCGTTGCGATCGAAATAAGCATCTACTTCTGCTTTCAACGCATTAAAAAAGACCCTGTTTTTGTTGTTGAATGTAACTTTGTACTCCGCTGCCATAACGATTTTTTTAGCTAATTATCTGCCCTAAAGTTAGCACAACAGATGTTAAGAAATATTAATTTCTTTTGAAAGGGGCTTCCATTTGAAACACGGGAATCTTTACATCGAAACGCTGTTGTGTATTTACATTTTTCATGAGATAGGTGCCATACATCTTGCCTAACTCAGACTTTAAATTACACCCTGAAATATATTGGTATTGCTCGTTAGGAAGTATGATTGGTTGTATGCCAATGACCCCCTCTCCCTCAACTTCTTTTTGTTCCGCATTGCTGTCACAAATTATCCAGTGTCTTCTGAGCAACTGGACTGGAAATGGATTGTTGTTTTCGATGGTGATTCTGTATGCAAACATAAACTCCAACTGCAGCGGATTGGAATAGTCGGGCTGGTAGAACTGCTCTACACTAATTTTTATTCCATCAGTCACTTTAGAAACCATCTTGCTGCTTTTTTTCTTATTTAAAAATTACTGTCATACAATTGGCTTGGCAATTTTTAGTAAATTGAAGCTTAAACTGGCTTTAAAATACAATTATATAACACTATAAACATGAAAAAGTTCTACTTCATAACTGCAACGCTCTTGTTTTCTGTATTTGGCTCAGCCCAAGAAAGGAAGGGAGATCCTACATTAACTGAAATGTGGTCACCTGTGCCAGCAATAATTCAACCAGGCAAAACCAGTCAGGATGCCCCTGCAGATGCCATTGTCTTGTTTAGTGGTAAAGATTTTGCAGCATGGAACGGAAAGGGCGGAAAACCAGTAGCATGGACAATTGAGGATGGTGCCATGACAGTGAAGGGAGGAAGTGGGGAAATCACTTCTAAGCAAGCATTTGGAGATTGTCAGTTGCATATTGAGTGGAGAACCCCTTCAGTGGTAAAAGGGGATGGACAAGGAAGGGGTAACAGTGGTATTTTTTTGATGGGACAATATGAGTTACAGGTATTGGATGGTTTCAACAACAAAACCTATTCTAATGGACAGGCTGGAAGTATCTATAAACAGTTGATCCCCTTGGTAAATGCTTCGAGAGGTCCGGGTGAATGGCAAACTTATGATGTCATTTTTACCGCTCCGAGATTTTCTGCTGATGGAAGAGTTCAATCACAAGCCAGAATCACGGTGCTTCACAATGGCGTATTGATTCAAAATAACCAGGCCATTTGGGGAGGAACACAATTTATCGGAATTGCCGAGTACAAACCACATGCCATGAAGGAGCCAATTACACTGCAAGACCATGGCGACGCGGTAAGTTTCAGAAATATTTGGATCAGGGAATTGTAATTCCGTTTTGTAGCCTCACTTCATTTATGGTTTCCTGAAGCTCTTGCAAGAATTGGAGCAAAAGGTTCATATTCTTGATGGGATCTGTAACCATCATGAAGTTTTTTCCCACTTGCTTGAGATTACTCTTATTCGTTTTGGTTTGTAGGTGCAAAAGAATTGCATTGAAAGTGAGTGAGTGGAAATAAGGAGAGTCTGGGTTGTTCACAAAATAACACCTTAAGACACCTTGCTTCAAGGTCATTCTTTCAAATCCAATTTCCACAGCCAAACGCCTGCATCTTACTGTTGTAAATAGTCCCTCAACCGAATAAGGCATAGGACCAAATCGATCGATCATTTCATCATGAAATCGAGCAAGTTCATCCTCATTTCTAGAATTATCTAATCTCGTGTACAAGTTTAATCGCTCTGCAATCTGATCTACATAATAATCAGGAATTAAAATTTCAAGATCGGTATCGATTGTACAATCACTTACAAAATCATCTTGTTTACTAATTTCATCTTTAAAGACATCTTTAAATTCTGTTCTCTTCAATTCACGTATGGCCTCGTCTAGAATTTTTTGATACATCTCAAATCCAATCTCAATCATGAAGCCACTTTGCTCACCACCCAACATGTTACCAGCCCCACGAATATCCAGATCGCGCATGGCTATTTGAAAACCACTACCCAACTCAGCATGCTGCTCTAATGTTTGCAAGCGTTTTCTTGAATCAGGCGGAAGTACACTGATTGGCGGAGCCATCAGGTAACAAAATGCTTTTCTGTTACTTCGTCCAACCCTGCCTCTGAGCTGGTGCAAATCA
>JBFYPP010000005.1:0-22378 GCA_041303255.1 Chitinophagia bacterium
GTCTTAGTGTTAAATGATGAGTTTCAATAAAAAGATCCATAGCTATTTTATAGATTTCCAAATCAACATATGATTTTGTCATAAGACAAAATAAAAAACATCTTTAGTAAGCTAATTGGTGTTTTCTCCCTAAATTTCTCGTTTTTTCACATCACTAAACCGCTAACTGCCAACCGCTAACCGCCAACCGCTAACTGCCAACCGCTAACCGCCAACCGCTAACTGCCAACCGCCAACTGCCAACCGCTAACTGCCAACCGCCAACCGCTAACTGTCAAATGTGAATAACTAGTGGAAATCCGCTAATTCCCAATTCTTATATTTGACGCTCGACTAAAATGAAAGAAAGTGAGATTAAAGAGTTTAGAAATCAAGGGGTTCAAGAGTTTTGCCGATAAAACCGTTGTGAATTTTGACGAGGGTATAACAGGTATTATTGGTCCAAATGGTTGTGGCAAAAGTAACATCGTGGACTCCATTCGTTGGGTTATAGGAGAGCATAAAATCAGCAACCTCAGAAGTGAGAACTTAGAAAGTTTGGTTTTTAATGGTTCGAAAACAAGAAATGCAAGTGGATTGGCCGAAGTGAGTCTGACTTTTGAGAACACGAAAAATTTACTTCCAACAGAATTTAATACCGTAACGGTCACGCGTAAGTTTTACAAAAGTGGGGAGAGTGAATACCGCTTGAATGATGTGCAGTGTCGTTTGAAAGACATCCATAATTTATTTTTGGATACAGGTGTGAGTACCGATAGCTATGCCATCATGGAATTGGGTATGGTGGATGACATCATCAAAGACAAAGACAACAGTCGACGTAAAATGCTGGAACAAGCCGCAGGCATCAGCATTTACAAAACAAGAAAGAAAGAGGCAAAGCTGAAGTTGGATGCCACTGAGCAAGATTTGGCGCGTATTGAGGATCTCTTGTTTGAGATCAACAACCAATTAAAAACATTGGAAAGCCAAGCAAAAAAAGCAGAGAAGTACTACGAGATTAAAAAAGAATACAAGGTTAAGTCGATTGAACTTGCAAAGGCGGCTTTGGAAGGATTCAATGTTCAATACAAAGAACTCACTGAACAACAACAAGCAGAATCGGATCGCAAATTAGAAATCGAGACCAAGATTGGAACTGAAGAAGCCACGCTTGAAAAACAAAAACTGGAATTTGTTGAACAAGAAAAAGCGTTGCAACAAATGCAGCAGACCTTCAACGAATTGGTGAACAACATCCGTACCAAAGAAAGTGATAAAAGTCTTGCGCAACAGCGACTTCAATATTTAAAAGAAAAGGAGACATCACTCAATGATTTTCTTTCAAAGGCAGGGGGACAGTCCGCTGGGTTGGAAGAAAGCATTCAGTTTTCTGAGAAACAAATTGAAGATGAAGAAGCTGCGCTCGTTGCTTTGCAAGCCAGTATCGACCAAATAAAATTGAGTGTAGAAGAGAACAGAAAGGCTTTTGATGCCAAGCGTGGATTGGTAGATGAATTGAGAAGAAAAAATCAATCCGTTCAGAGAAATCAATTTGAGTCTGAAAAGAATGTTGCCATTCGTGATACTTCCTTGATGAATTTGGAGAAATCGATCCAGCACATCAATGAGGAACAAAAACAGCGGGCAACACAATTGACTGATTTAACTGCCCAGCGTGATCAGAATAATGCTGCATTAGAAGAGGCCAAAAAGAAATTAGAGCAACTTCAATTGCAACACGAAACAGTTAAAGCACAAATATTAGATGCCCAATCTAAGTTGGAACATTTGCGTACACATTTGGCTGAAGAAAGTAGAAAATTGGATGCCAAGAAAAACGAACATGCGCTATTGAAAAGCTTGGTGGATTCCATGGAAGGATATCCTGAAAGCGTGAAGTTTTTGCACAAGAATACAGGTTGGAACCATGCTTCTCCCATCCTTTCAGACATACTTTATGTGAAAGAGGAATTTAGGGCAGCAGTCGAGAATGTATTAGAACCTTATTTGAATTATTATGTAGTAAATGATTTGCAAGAGGGACTTCAAGCAATTCATTTGCTAGACAACAATAAAAAGGGGAAAGCCAATTTCTTCTTGCTTGATAAACTGAATGCAGAATTTGGTGAGAAGTCAGTTGCCCCGCATGTTATTGCTGGAACTATTGCAGCTACAGAAATTGTTGAGTACGATCAGCGCTATACAAATCTTGTAAAATACTTGCTAGGCAATGTATTGATAGCAGAAGATGAGTCTGCACTAGAAAATGCCAACGGCAGTATTATACTAGAACGACATGGTAAATATGTAAAGGGAAAATATTCACTGACTGGTGGAAGTGTTGGTTTGTTTGAAGGAAAGAAAATTGGTAGGGCCAAGAACCTTGAGAAGTTGGTTAGTGAGATTGAAGCACAGGAAGTTGTTGTAAACAGCATCAAGTCAGACATTCAATCCAAGCACAACCAAGTATTGGAGTACAACAACCAGTTGCAGGAAAGAAGTATAGCTGAAACACAGCGATTGATACAAGAGCTGACCAACAAGGCTTTTGGTGTTCAAAATAGAATGGAGTCGATTAACAGTTCTGAACAATTGGCCGTTAACCGAATAAAAGAATTGTCGCTGCTGTTAGAGCAGGGTAAGGAAAGTATTCAATCTGATCGTATTGCGCTTGAGCAGTTCAACAAAGAGCTCTTAGAATTGTCCGCTCAAATTCAATCCGTTGAAACAGACTATGCTGCTGCGGAGTTGGCATACAACAGCATCAATGCACAATTCAATGAATCAAATATTTCTTTGGCAAAACAGCAAAGTAAGCTGAATGCAATCAACCAAGAGTTGATTTTCAAGAGGAACCAGTTGGATGAATTAAAAAAACAGATCGACACCAGTGCTGAACAATTGACCGAGGCAAATACTACGATTGCTGAAACCGCTACGGCTTTGCAAGGCATAGAAAACGAATTGTTGGAATTGTACCGCAGAAAAGAGGAAGATGGCAAAGTGCTGAACCAAGCGGATCAGTCGTATTACAATTTGAGAAATACCCTCAACGAAAAAGAGAGTGAATTGCGTTTGAAGGTCAAGGAAAAAGAGCAAATCGACCAATTGCTAAATTTGATTAAAGACAAAATCAATGAGCTGAGGTTGCAATTGGCTGGAATCAAAGAGCGTTTGAATGTTGAATTTAAAGTAGATATTGATCAAATATTGGATGAGGCTAGAGAAACTGAGGAGTCCTTGGAAGATTTGCAGGCGGATTGTGATAGGATGAAAAAGCGTTTAGAAAACATTGGGGAAATCAATCCAACTGCAATTGAGGCGTATACTGAAATGAAGAAGCGTTACGATTTCATTGTAGAGCAAAAAAATGATTTGGTGAGCGCCAAAGATACCTTGATGGAAACCATTCAGGAAGTAGAAGCTACAGCCAACCAGAAATTCCTCACCACTTTCAACAATGTGAGGGAGAATTTCCAACGTGTTTTCAAGGCATTGTTTACAGAAGAAGATACTGCAGATATGATTCTTGAAAATCCAGATGATTTGTCAGAAACCGGTATCGATATTGTTGCTAAGCCAAAGGGTAAACGCCCTACTTCCATCACACAGTTGAGTGGAGGAGAAAAAACATTGACCGCCACTGCGCTTTTGTTTGCGATCTATTTAATTAAGCCAGCACCATTTTGTATTTTGGATGAGGTGGATGCACCATTGGATGATGCCAACGTAGGGAAGTTTACCAACATGATCAGGCAGTTCAGTAAAGAGTCGCAGTTCATTGTAGTAACGCACAACAAAACTACCATGGCAACTGTAGATGTTATTTATGGTGTAACTATGCAGGAACAAGGCGTTAGTAAATTAGTACCGGTGGATTTTAGGAGTTTAAGTTCAGTTAACGGTTAACCGCCAACTGCTAACCGCCAACTGCCAACCGTTAACTGCTAACCGTCAACCGCCAACTGCCAACTGCCAACCGTCAACCGCCAACCGCTAACCGTCAACCGCCAACTGCTAACCGCCAACAGTCTACAGTGAACCACAAGCTTTCTCATAAAAACTACTTCTTCATCGGCATTGCCGGAACGGGCATGAGTGCTATTGCGCAGTATTTAAAAGCAGCAGGATATACCGTTGCTGGATCCGACAGGCAATTTGTTTTAGAAGAGCAAAACGAGACCAGAGCCGCACTAGAAGCTGAAGGGATCATTTGCTATGAGCAAGGAGTAGGTGGTATTTCGATGGACATCGATTGTGTAGTTGTTTCTACTGCAATTGAGGATACTGTTCTTGAGGTTCAACAAGCAAAAGCGCTAAACAAACGTATCATCAAACGCAGCGAGTTACTCGCTGAAATCGTTTTTACAAAAAAGACGGTTGCGGTTGGTGGTACATCAGGTAAAAGTACCACTACGGCCATGTTGTTTGAGATTTTACATCATGCAGCACTAAAGCCATCAGTCATTGGTGGAGCGGGCTTATCGCGCTTAATAAAAGAAGGAAAGATTGGCAATGCTGCATATGGAGAAGGGGAGTGGTTAATTATTGAGGCAGATGAAAGTGATGGATCTATTGTACAGTATCATCCAGAGGTTGGTTTGTTGTTGAATATTGATAAAGACCATCAGGAGATGGATGAGTTGATGCAATTATTCAGCACCTTCAAAACAAATTCAAGGCATTTCATCACCAATCTTACACATCCACTATCGGCATCACTTTCTGCTGGGTCTCCTTTTGATTTTAGTTGCAGTGAACTGTTGACAGTTGACGGTTGTCAGTTAACGGTTAACAGCCAGCCTCCAACTGCCAACCGCCAACTGCCAACCGCCAACCATCTCACAGCATCATCCTTCCACCAACATGGAGCAAAGATAAGTTTTGAGGTAAGCGGGCAACAATTTGAAATCAATACTCCAGGTAAGCACAACATGGAGAATGCGATGGCTGCCATTGCTGCGGCTACTTGTATTGGTGTTGATTTGCAAACATGCAGTGCAGCATTAAAAAATTACGAAGGAATTTACAGAAGACATCAGGTGTTTGGAGAGAGGAATGGGATTGTGTTGGTGGATGATTTTGCGCATAACCCAGTGAAGTGTGCAAGATCGATGGAAGCTTGTCAGCCTTTTGCCGAAAAACTAATTGCTTGGTTTCAACCACATGGTTATGGTCCCACTCGTTTTCTTCGCCATGATTTTGTTGAAGAAATCTCACGTGTATTAAGACCACAAGACGAGATTTGGATGAGTGAGATTTATTATGCTGGGGGTTCAGCTGTAAAAGATATTTCTGCAGAAGATTTGATCAATGATTTAAAACTAAAAGGAGTTAATGCCTTTTTTGTGTCCGACCGCAATCAGCTTCTCGAAGCCATGGGTCCACATTTCACATTATCAACCACTTTACTTTTAATGGGCGCCCGTGATCCGTCACTTGGGGAGTTTGCTAAGGAGGTTTGGGAGAATCTGTTAGCGGTTAACCGTTAACAGTTAACTGCCAACCGTCAACCGTCAACTGTTAACCGTCAACTGCCAACCGCCAACTGTTAACCGTCAACTGCCAACCGTCAACTGCCAACCGTCAACTGCCAACCGTCAACTGCCAACCGACAACCGTCACCCCCTACTCCTCATAAAATCAATAATTAAAAAGGAAATCAACCTAGACAAAGATTGTGAATCTCCATGCACTTGTGTTGTAGCTCCTTCACAAATATGCAGACTGCTTACATTGGGATAATGACCTGAGAAGCGAATAAACTGACGCGCATCATTCACCGTAATACCAGAAGGGTTTTTGTTGCTGGAGTTGATGTTGCTTACTACGTTTAAATCCAATTCTAGAGCAATTGGACTATCATCAATAAACGAATACGATTGAGAGATCGATTGAATAAAATTCAAGCGTTCTTCAACAAAAATTTCTTCATAGGTATGGTATTGAATTTTGATGTTGCTGTAAAGATCATCCATCATGCTTTGGGGATTTGTATTTTCCTGTAATCCGATAACTGCATAACGGTTCAGGTAGCCTTCTTCCATTGCATAGCGAAAAGCATTTCCGCTGTGTCTTCCTTCCATGATTCTGAAATCTGCAGTTGCCGCGAGGTTCATACAGTTAATAGCAGCACGTTTTGTTTTTCCCATTTTAAAAAGCGATTTGGCTGTCGCTTTTATTATCGGATAAGCATTGTTATGTCCGCCTCCTACCACAATAGGTATTTTTCCAGCTTGCACAACAGCCTTCACCATTGCTTCCACTTCTTCATCAATGATGTTTGCAACTGCATGTCTACATGCATTAATGCGTTCATCAAAATTCATAAAGTTATTTTCTATGATATCCAGCACGCTGTTAAAATCAAAATAACCCGCCAGCACAATATCATCACCCGGACATTGATCGGTACTCTGAAGGTTTAAAAAAGATTGTACAAAATGAAACCAGGTGGCTTCAGCACCCTTCGTGCCATGGTCGCCCAAGATGCCTATGCATTCTGGTATGCCAAAAAGGACGTATTTGGCATTGGGAAAATTTTGTAAAGAATCAAGTCCGTTTTCAAGTATGCCCAGCTTTTCACCCATTTTGGTTTCGTATCGCCTGATTTTGGTGAGCTCCAGCAATTCTTGTTTGGAATAGTAATGGAAATGGGTCATGGTTCTAAGTTAATAAAATCACTACAAAATCCAAGAATAATTACTTCCACAAAACCCCGCTGAATGAATTATTTCCTTAATTTCCATAATAGAACAGACATTGAAAAAAACGATTAACCTATGCCGGATTTTGCGATAAAAAAACAGACCAAAGAATACGATGTAGTTATTGTGGGTTCGGGTGCTGGTGGAGGTATGGCTGCTTATATGTTGGCCAACCAAGGCTTGAAGGTCTGTCTACTTGAAGCTGGCGCAGATTATGATCCCGCAAAAAATATTACTCAATTAAAAAATCCATGGGAATCCCCTCGTAGAGGTGCAAGTACAAAGTTTAGACCTTTTGGTGATTTTGATGCCAGTTATTGGGGTTGGGATATTGAAGGAGAGCCTTATACCAAAGCAGCTGGAACGCAGTGGGATTGGTGGAGAGCGCGCATGGTGGGTGGAAGAACCAACCATTGGGGAAGAATATCCCTTCGATTTGGTCCCAAAGATTTCAAAAGAAAAAGCATTGATGGTTTAGGTGATGATTGGCCCATTGGATACGATGATGTAAAACCGTATTACGACCGTATCGATAAATTGATTGGTGTGTTTGGTACCAATGAAGGTTTACCCAATGATCCGGATGGAATTTTCTTGCCTCCACCCAAGCCCAGGTTGCATGAACTTTTTATAAAAAATTCTGCTGCAAAAGTGGGCGTACCTGTTATTCCATCTAGGTTATCTATTTTAACACAGAAGATCAACGAGGAACGTGGACAATGTTTTTATTGTGCACAATGCAACAGAGGGTGTACCGTGTATGGCGATTTTTCGTCGTCATCTGTTTTGGTAAAACCTGCAGTGAAAACAGGCAATGTGGATTTGATTACTGGTGCTATGGCGCGTGAGGTATTAACCAACAGCGAAGGATTGGCAACAGGTATTTCCTATGTAAATAAGGTAGACCTGATGGAGTACCAGGTGAAAGGGAGGGCTGTGATTTTAGCCGCCAGTGCCTGCGAATCTTCACGCTTGTTGTTGAATTCAAAATCACAAAGACATCCAAACGGATTGGCCAACAGCAGCAATGTAGTTGGAAAATATTTACATGATTCAACCGGTACGGCCATGGGCGGAATTCTTCCCCAACTCTTTGGAAGAAAACGTTACAATGAAGATGGGGTAGGTGGTATGCACGTGT
This sequence comes from Chitinophagia bacterium, assembly GCA_041303255.1. Lineage (GTDB taxonomy): Bacteria > Bacteroidota > Bacteroidia > Chitinophagales > Chitinophagaceae > Pollutibacter. The sequence goes on from JBFYPP010000005.1 coordinate 7,831, forward strand.
ATTCACCTTGGTGGGGCGATAATAAAAAATTGGATTTTCCTCGTGGTTATCATGTTGAATATTGGGGAGGAATGGGACAACCAGCCTATGGTTTTGGATTTGGTATTGAGGGTTTGAATGGTGCTCATGATGTGAATGGCAAAAAGAAAGAAGCTGGCGGATATGGCGCTTCTTTGAAAGAAGATTACCGTTATTTCTATGGCGCTGGAATTGGTATGGCTGGTCGAGGTGAAGCAGTTCCTGATATTTCAAATTATTGTGAAATCGATCCGAATGTGGTTGATAAGTATGGTATACCTGTGTTGAAATTCAATGTGAAGTTTTCTGAACATGAAGTGAAGCAGGCTAAACATATGAAGGAGACCTTTAGAGAAATGATGCATAATATGGGTGCTGTAATTACCTGGGGTGATGATGGTACTCCGGAAAACAATTATGGTTTAGAGACTCCAGGAAAAATTATACACGAAGCTGGAACGGCACGTATGGGAAATGATCCAAAAGCATCTGCATTAAATAAGCACAACCAGGCACATGATTGTAAGAATTTGTTTGTTGTGGATGGTGCAGCATTTGTTTCGCAAGCGGACAAAAATATTACCTGGACCATCATGGCATTGTCTATGAGGGCTTCAGAGTATTTGATGGATGAGATGAAGAAGAGGAATATTTAGACGGTTAACAGTTAGCGGTTAACTGTTAACTGTTAACTGCCAACCGCCAACTGCCAACTGCCAACTGCCAACATTAATTAAGTTTATAAAGATATCTCATGAACAGAAGAGACTCACTAAAAGCATTAACTGTAGGAACAATTGGGGCAGCGGCCTTAATTGATGGTTGCAAACCTGGTGAAGTAAAAAAAGTAGCCAATCAATCTGTTGCAGACGGATTTATTTTAGACCGACAACCGGAAGAGTTGAAGCAATACGACAAAGTTGTGTCTTCAACATTTTTCAGTGAACATGAAATGGCAACCATCACCATACTTGCAGACATCATCATACCAAAAGATGAGGTGAGTGGAAGTGCCACTGATGCCAAAGTGCCAGAGTTCATCGAGTTTATTGTGAAAGACATGCCAGACCACCAAACACCCATGCGTGGTGGATTACGTTGGTTGGATTTACATGCTTCCAGGCGTTATGAAAAATCCTTCAAGTCGTGTAGTCAGGAAGAACGCATATCCATTGTGGATGAGATTGCCTATCCCAAAAAAGCAAAACCTGAGGTAGCGCAGGGAGTTGCTTTTTTTAATTTGATGAGGAACCTTACGGCTACTGGTTTCTATACCTCAAAAATTGGTGTAGAAGATGTGGGATACAAGGGGAATACACCTAATCAATGGAATGGAGTACCCGATGATGTGCTGAAACAATATGGTGTTGCCTATACTGAAAAAGAAAACAAAGAATGCGTAAAGTATTCTTAACTTAAACTACCGATTTTAAAACCCAAACTAGAAATAAACAATTCATCATCCACAATCAACGATTATTATGTCGAACAAAAACTACCAAAGAAGAAAATTTATCAAGACGGGTGCCATGGGAGTGGCGGCCTTCACGATTGTTCCAAGACATGTACTTGGAAAAGGACATGTAGCACCAAGTGACAAATTACGTATTGCCGGTATTGGCGCAGGAGGAAAAGGGGAGAGTGATCTTGCAGAATTTGCAAAAAGCAAGAACGTGGAAATAGTTGCCATGGCAGATGTGGATGATCGTGCTTCAGCAAAATCAAGAAAGAGTTTTCCTAAAGCAAAATACTATACTGATTTCAGAGAAATGTTGGAGAAAGAAAAGGATGTGATTGATGCATGTTCGATTTCTACTCCAGACCACTCACATGCTGTAGCAACCATAGCAGCCATGCAACTTGGAAAACACGTGTACACTCAGAAACCATTGACACACGATATTTATGAAGCGCGTATTCTTACAGAAGCGGCTAAAAAATACAAGGTGGTTACACAAATGGGAAATCAGGGTGGATCGGGTGATGGTGTGAGAAAAACCCAGGAGATGATTGCAGCTGGTTTAATAGGAGAGGTAACTAAGGTGGATTGCTGGACCAATAGACCTGTATGGCCTCAGGGCGTTCCTACACCAACTGGGAAGTTTGATATTCCAAAAGAATTGAATTGGGATTTGTGGATTGGTCCTGCAAAAATGATTGATTATAATCCAGCTTACCTTCCATTCAATTGGAGAGGTTGGTGGGCATTTGGTACTGGTTCATTGGGCGATATGGCTTGCCACATCATGGATCCAGTGTTCAGGTCACTTCCAATTTTATATCCTTCTGATGTAGAGTGTTCAGTAGCATCCATTTGGAGAGGCATGTGGGATGATACAACCAATCCTGATGCTTGTCCCCCTTCTACCATCATTCACCTCACTTACCCAAGAACAGATGGCAAACCTGGAGATATCAAAGTGTCTTGGTATGATGGAGGATTGCTTCCTCAACGTCCGGATGAACTAGGACCAGAAGAAGAATTTGGTAATTGGGATGGTGGTGTATTGTTTCATGGAAGCAAAGGAAAATTATTAACCGATTGTTATGGCGCAAATCCAAGGTTGTTGCCAACCAAATTGATGAAAGAAACAACAATGCCTGCAGAAACATTAACTCGTGTTCCTGAAGGGCACTATTTGCAGTGGGTGAATGCGTGTATCGCTGGTTATGGCAATGCAAAGACCAGTTCACCTTTTGAGTTTTCAGGTCCTTTCACTGAAAGTATCCTGATAGGCAATCTTGCAATTAGAAGCTTCATGATGAAGAATCCCAACTTGAAAGGATGGAACGATAAATATTTGGGAAGAAAGAAATTGCTGTGGGATGCAAAGAACTTGCGTATCACCAATTTTGAGCCTGCCAACCAGTATGTGAAGAGTGAGTATAGGGATGGATGGAAATTGTCGTTGTAATTGAGTGAATTCAATAAATAAAAAAGAGTCGATGAAAATCGACTCTTTTTTTATGCGTTGTATTTTGGGGAAATTAATTTTTTCTTTGCAACAACCAGAGTGAAAAAAACATCAAAAAAATCAAGATACCAGTTGCTCCGAACAAGAAGCCTGTCAAGAATTTTTGCATTGGAACAAAAAGCGTCATGTTCACAGCAATCAAAAAGTAAATGACATATAAGAAAATGAGTGTATGAATTCTTTTGTCCATTTTATTTGGTTTTTGCTTTTGCAAATATCGGGAATTATTTGATTTTACAAGTCGATCTGAAGACTTTCATCCCCCAAAATAATAAAAAACAGGTTTATTGTTTTACCCTAAAACTAAAGCTAATTGTGCCCAGTTGTTCTGCAGCACCCTCTTCGTCTGTATTGAAACGAAGCTGACGGGCTTTTCTCAATGCGATGGCTTTCATTGAAGCGTTGCCGGTTGTGGTACCACGGGGTTGAATGGTGGCACTAATTACATTCCCATTGAGGTCTACTTTAATATCAACAGCTACTTTTGCATTTTCGCTAAAATCGTCTTCAAATGAAGGGAACCGGGTTATCTTTCTGCCTTGGAGTCCGCGTGATATGGTGAGGCCACTTCCCCCACCTGAACCACTGTTTCCGGTATAGCTGTCTGAGTTGGGATTTCCATTTAATTTACCTTGATCTCCACTTCCGCCAGCAACACCTTGTCCCTTTGAAGCTTGGTAACTATCCGCATTGTTTCCACCTGTGCCGTTTGCATTTGCCCCCGGCGACTTATAAATTGCCTTGGGTTTGGGTGCAGGAGGCGCTTCTACTGGTTTTGCCTCTTCCTTTGGTTTAGGTGTTGGGTTTGGAACTACGGGTGCTGGCTTTAATTCTGCTTTGGGCTTTGGATTTTCTTTGGGTGGATTAACAACTGCTGGTGGTGCTTCTTTGTCGTTGTCGTTCGTCTCTACCTCTTTTTCTACAGGGCTTGATTTTATTGGTTGAGCAGGTGGAGTTTGAATTGCTTCTGCTTCAAGTGCCGGATCACCCGGTAGAAGCGGTTGTACATCGCCGATGCCAGTTTCACTATCGCCTAAATTGACTTCCATCCCTTCTTCCTCTTGAACCGGAGGTGCAATAGGTGGAGCCCATGAAATGATGAAACAGAGTGCCAACAAGCTACCCAATAGCAACACAGTGTATGTGCCGGCTTTGAGGTTTTTTTGTTGGTTGAAATTTGACATGATTTAACCTGGAATTGGAAGTGTTAAGTTCGGGAATATTTCAAGTTTAGGTTGAATTTATTTGTTAAACTTATAGGGTTAATAAAAGTACCACCCCTCACTCGTTTCTGCTAACGCAGAAACTCGGAGCCCCTCCTATTCTAGGAGGGGAGTTTAACCAGTTTGTAAACAATTCCTCTCCTATTCTAGGAGAGGAGTTTAACCAGTTTGTAAACAATTCCTCTCCTATTCTAGGAGGGGAGTTTAACCAGTTTGTAAACAATTCCTCTCCTATTCTAGGAGGGGAGTTTAACAAGTTTGTAAACAATTCCCCTCCTTATCAAGGAGGGGTGGATCACATGAGCGAAGCGAATGTGAGACGGGGTGGTATTTAATTATTTACTCCACTGCGCGAAATCCCTCTCATAATCCCCCTTGATTCTTTCCATGGCCGGATTGAAATAGCCATACTTAAGATTGGGGAATTCTTCACGGAGCATTTCCATCAAGTTTCTTACGCCAAATATTTGCATGGGCTCAGTTACGCCCATTTTTCCTAGGTACCAATCTGGGTCGATATTAAAATTTCTCCATTGAATCATTTTGAGGTTGGTCTCTTTAATCACTTTTCTCAATGCTTCATATTCCCCTTCGGTATCTGTCATGCCTGGGAAAACGAAATAATTAATGGAACTCCATCCGCCAAATTCATCTACAATTTTTAAGCTTTCTATGATGTCTTCAAATTTGTAATTATTCGGACGATAATATTTTTCGTACCAAGATTTTTGAAGTGAATTGGTGCTTACGCGAATAGAGTCGAGACCCGCTTCACACAAGGCCCTCACAGCCTTTGGCATCGATCCATTGGTGTTGATGTTGATGCTGCCTCTGGAAGTATGTTTTCTAATTTCTTTGATAGATTCGCGAATGGTTTCCCACATCAAAAGTGGTTCTCCTTCACATCCTTGTCCAAAACTCACCAAAGGAAACGGCGCGTTCATCAAATGAGGCACAGTAAATTCAACAATTTCTTCAGCAGTTGGCTTAAACTGCAAACGGTCTTGTGGTGAGGTAATTGATTCAGATTCGGGTTGGAATGAAATACAGCCTATGCAATTGGAATTGCAAGCTGGAGATGTAGGGATGGGGCATTCCCATCGGCCAATAAAATAATTTCTGGCAGCGGGACAAGTATAGGTTCTGCAACAAGTTTCTGCAAGATGGTTGACCAAACGGTTGTTGGGATAGGCTTCCAGCATGGCTTCCACGCCGAGTTCTATTTTTTCCGGATCATATCCTGCACATTCTTGTCTTATATCTTTTTCAATTCTGATGGCCGTCACGTAAAACTCATCATTGTGCCATCCTGCAGCAGTATAACAAAAAAGTGGAAGTATTTCAGCTTCTGGAGCAGTTTCAAAGGCTGCAATGAAAGTACCGGTATGTGCAGGGGGAATAAATGCAGCAACGGCCCATCCCTTTTCGCAGAGCCGCATATCGCTAGTCAACACATCAATGCCAATTCCTTTTCTTCCTGGTAATTCGTAAAGCGAACCGCCCTCTGGGAGTTTTATCCATTCTTCAATTTCAATTGGAAATGCGTCCCATCCTGCGCGGCCAAGTGCGTAGAGGGTTTCGTCTTCAAAAATATTTCCTTTGCCATCTGAATAGAGCAGGTAGGGGGAGTGGGTTAGTGCCATATGCAAATTTACCGCTTATTTATTTACCCAATTGGGCGTTACAATAGTTGTTGAATTCATCGTCTTCCACATCGTATTCATCATCTTCCTCATCGTCTGTTTCCAGTTGGATAAGTTTGTTGTTTTTATAGTCGATGGTTAGAATCCCTCCCTTCAAAACCACGTTGTCGATTTCCGACCAAGATGATGTTTTAGGGATTAGGTTACTGATGGTTATGCCATCTTTGGTAAACCCTATTTCTTTTTTTTGAAGTAAAAATTGTTCAACTACGCCAAGAAGAATAAATAGAAGGTCTGTATACGGGGCATCGCCAAAAGCAGCAAGGCCAATGCCTGCGGCAATTAAGAGTCTACCATATCGAACGGGTTTGTTTTTTCTTTTGTCAATTATATTACTGATGAGTAAAACAGCTACTACAAAGAGCGTAAGATATAGTCCCCATGATTTTGAAAACATGAACAGTTGAAAAACGAGAATCAGTATAGCCAGTAAAGACATCAGCCACCCCGTCCGTGCAATGAGTGCTGTGTTTGGGTTCTTTAAAACAACCAAGTAGTCTTGTACTTTCTTTTTACTCATGCGGAAATTAATTTTCGCTCAACATGAGGTTACACATTTTGAAAATCACCCTGGCTCCTACATTTTGATCCCATCCGTCGGTACTTACACCCGTTTCGCAGAGGTCGAAGCCAATGATTTTTCTTCCACTATTTAAGATTTTTTTAAAAAGAAAATTGAGTTGCTCTATTTCAAACCCGCCTGGGACGGGGGTTCCGGTATGCGGACAAAGTTTGGGGTCTAGTCCGTCAATATCGTAACTGATATACACAAGTTGAGGTAACTGAGCAATGATCTCGTCTGAAATATGCGCCCATGATTCACCTTCAAACTGTCTCTCTTTTATTTCTTTTTCAAAGTAAGTAACAACCCTGAAATCACTTTCACAGATGTAGTTCCATTCCGATTCGCAATAATCGCGAATGCCCAATTGGATAAGTTTTGTAACACTACTAATATCGTTCAACACATTGTACATGATGGAACCGTGAGAATGGGTGAGTCCCTCAAAAGATTTTCGAAGATCGCAATGCGCGTCAATTTGCAGTATACCAAATTCTTTGTGTTTTTCAGATAGGGCTTTGATGAGTCCGTATGCCACACTGTGATCGCCACCAAGCACACCAACTTTTTTCCCATTGTTTAATTGCTCTTTGCATTTTTCATAGACCCATTGGTGAAGTTGTTCACACCCTTCATTGACCTCTTTGAGGTTTTTTTTCATAAACTTATTGGAGTCAATTTGGTCACCAGAGTTGATGAAATTGAGGTAGAGTTCATTTTCTTTTCGAAGAAAATCGTTTTTAAGTAATATTTTTTTGTCGACCGGCAGCATAAACACCCCTTTTTTCCAACTATTTTGGTATTGGCTGTCAAACAGGTCCACTTGCAGACTGGCATGAAGAATATGGTCGGGCGACCTTGCCGTTCCTCCCTTAAAGCTTACCGTCACTTCCCAGGGTACAGGCAGTATGATTAATTCAGCGTTTTCCTCTGTAAAAGGGAGTCCAAATAAATTATTATTGGCAACACTCACACCATTGGGGTCGAATCTGGAGAGATCTGCTATCATTTTTTGTATATAATTGATTGAATTTCTGTGATTAACGCAATAAATCGATGGAAAATTGCGTTAGGGATTCAATAAAACGCTGCAAGTTATGTAAAAATAAAATTCAGGCGTTTGTAGTACATTTGCTTATTCGTAAATTATGAAAAAAATACACATTCTAGGACTGGTTCTGATTGCGGGAGCTATTGGAGCACTTTTATCGTTAATGGGCGACATCAGCACATATGATTCTGTTGAGTCGGCAAGAAAGAAAGAGGGTAAGTTTGTCCACCTCATTGCTAAAATAGACACTACTCAGCCCATTGTTTATGATCCAATTAAGGATCCCAATTATTTAACTTTCACTGCTGTAGACTCTTTGGGATCTACAACAAAAGTTGTTTACAAAAACGCAAAGCCAACCGACTTTGAAAAAAGTGCAAGGGTGGTGATGAAAGGTTCTATGCAGGGCGAAACTTTTGAATGTAAAGAAATTGTTTTAAAGTGCCCTTCAAAGTACACCGATGAAGAAGCCGCTAAGTCAGTTAAAATGACTGAGACAACGTACAAGGCTACCACCGAGTAGTAATCCAACCTAAACAAATTATTCTATGATCGAATACAATGGAGAGCATTTGCTCATTGGGCAAATAGGGATGTTTCTAACCCTACTTGCCTTTTTTTCTGCATTGGTATCCGCCTATGCAAATATTAAGGCTGCTAATGCAACAGATGTGCTATCTGAAAAACCATGGCAAAAATTAGCCAGAACCACTTATATAATTAACGCCATTGCGGTATTGAGTTTGTTCATTACCCTTTACTTGATTATTTATAACCATTACTTCGAGTACAAATATGCGCACACACATTCTAAGCGAAGTTTAGATGTGCAATACCTCCTGAGTTGTTTTTGGGAAGGGCAGGAAGGTAGTTTTATGTTGTGGGCATTTTGGAATGCGGTATTGGGCATGTTCATTTTCAAACGTGCTGGCAAGTTTGAACATCCGGTAATGTTGGTGATGAGTGTAGCACAGGTTTTCCTGGCTAGCTTTCTAATTGGTATTTATTTCTTCGACATCAAAATTGGATCTAATCCCTTTGTGTTGATGCGTAATGAGTTTCCAGATGCGCCTATTTTTAAAGATCCTGATTATCTGAGTAAATATATTTTAGATGGTAACGGACTAAATATTCTTTTACAGAATTATTGGATGGTTATACATCCTCCAATTTTGTTTTTGGGATTTGCTTCTTCAATCGTTCCTTATGCTTTTGGTGTAGCAGGTCTTTGGAAAAAAGACCATGCAGGTTGGTTAAGACCTGCCTTGCCTTGGGCATTGTTTTGTGCAGGTATTCTAGGATTAGGCATCATGATGGGTGCTGCATGGGCCTACGAATCCCTCACATTTGGAGGATATTGGGCTTGGGATCCGGTAGAGAATGCCTCGATGGTTCCTTGGCTTTTGTTGGTAGCGGGTATTCATACCATGCTCATCTTCAAGAGTACGGGTCACTCCATGAAGAGTACCTATCTGTTTATTTTCTTAACGCATTTGTTGGTATTGTATTCTACTTTTTTAACCAGGACTGGCGTATTGGGTGATACTTCGGTACACTCATTCACTGGTGAGGGTAGTACCTTGTATTGGCATTTGCTATTGATGCAGTTGTTCTTTATTCTTTTGCCTGCTTTTCTTTATTATAGAGAAAGGAAAAACATACCGACTGTTGCAAAAGAAGAAAGTATGAATTCCAGAGAGTTCTGGATGTTTGTAGGGTCTCTTTTACTCTTGATTTCTGCAGTATATATTATTGTCCTTACTTCATTGCCCTTCTTCAATAAATTATTTGGTACTTCTTGGGCCATTGGCGAGAACGTAGAGTATGTGTATAACCGTATCATGATTTTGGTAGCCATCATTCTTGGTATACTTACTGCCATGACCCAGTATTTTAAATACAAGGAAACTACGCGTAAATATATTTGGTCTAAGTTACTTGTACCTACTGTTGTAACAGTTGTGCTTTCTGCAGCGCTGAGCATTTGGGGTGAAGTGAAGTATGATAAACATGGACTTGGATTTTTAGTAGGAATTCATGTTGCATTATGGGCCGCCATTTATACTGTAATTGCGAATGCCCATTACTTGGCTGTTGTGTTGAAATGGAAAATGAAAGCAGCAGGTTCATCTATCGCCCACTTTGGATTCGGTCTAATGTTGGTAGGTATACTTATTTCAGCATCGAAGAAAGAATTGATTTCTAGAAATGCAGGCGGTATATCAGTAACAGGTTTAAAAGACGCAAAAGGAAGAGATGATGATCCGCTAGAAAACGTAACCTTACTTTACAATACGCCTGTCAAAATGGGTAAATATGTGGTTACCTATTTAGGAGACTCGGCAGTTGAGAAAAACAACAAAGTTTTCTTCAAAATCCGATTTATTGAAGTAGATCCTAAAGATGATGAAACCATTGTAGATGCTTTCAATATTACACCGAATGCATTTTTGGTGAAGAGTGGTGAAAGTTCTCAGTTGTCTTCTAATCCAGGGTCAGAACATTATTTATCAAACGACGTTTTTGTTTACATCACTTCATGGTTAAATCCTGATAACTTAAAAGATACAGCAAACTTCAGGTATACAGATGTGGAAGTTGGGGATACCGTGTATTATTCAAACGGGTTTGCCGTTGTGAGCAATTTAATGGCTGCCAACAAAAACGACAACAAAGACCTACCTATGGTGGATAGCGCTTGGGTATCTGAGGTTGCAATTTTTTCAAAAGAAGGAGTCCGCTTTAATGCAAATCCAGCTTATTTGAAAAAAGATGGAATAGCCTCTACCAAGATTGATACCATCATGGAACAACATTTGGTTGTTGCTTTACAACGCGCTGAAAATGGAAAAGTGCAATTGGGTTTGAAAGAGTCCAATGCAGTGGTAAGATATATTACCATGAAAGCTTTTCGCTTCCCTTGGATCAATCTGTTGTGGCTTGGAACCATCATCACGGTTTTAGGCTTCATGATCAGCATGTGGTTTAGGATTAAAAGCAAGTTGTACGTGGCCTAAGAGAAATGTAACTTTAATTATTGCGTTACTATTTTACCATATTGTTTTTAATGGCATTTTGTTCATTTACAAATGCGCAATCCAGGTATGGTGCAAACGATACCCTGGTGGTTCCCTTTGTTGTTTATGAAGGCGATACCCTGCCCTATGCCCAGCTGGATATGGTGATGGTATTTGGTGAAATGTCTGCTGGACAGCGTAAAGCAAAGCAAAAATGGACCAGATTGCGCAATGCTGTTTATGTTACCTATCCTTACGCTAAGAAAGCAGGTTATATCATCAATGATGTAAACAAAAATCTGGTGAGTATCAAAGATGCTGGCGCTAGAAAAAAATACCTCAGCTCAAGAGAAAAAGAACTTAAAAAAGAATTTACTGCACCCCTTACCGCTTTGTCTGTCTACCAGGGTAAAGTATTGATGAAGCTCATTAATAGAGAGACCCGAAATTCTTGTTACAATTTGGTGAAAGAATTTCGGGGTGGATTTTCCGCTCGATTCTGGCAGACGATTGCCTGGGTTTTTGGAAGTAGCCTAAAGCAGGATTACGATCCCAAAGGAGAGGATGCTGATATGGAATTGATTGTTTTGGAGGTGGCTCGGATGTATGGGCATGCAGAGTAATTTGTATCTTTGCAACCGTAAATGGATTCAATGAAACTTTATGTATTGGCCTTTGGTGTTCATCCTGACGATGTAGAGCTCAGTTGTTCTGGTACCTTGATTAATGAGGTTAAGAAAGGCAATGCAGCAGGAGTAATCGATCTTACGCAGGGAGAGTTGGGAACTAGAGGAACAATAGACACAAGAAACAAAGAAGCTGCGGATGCTGCAGTTATCATGGGACTATCTGTCCGTGAAAATTTAAAAATGCGTGATGGGTTTTTTAAAAATGATGAAGAACATCAACTCAAAGTAATTCGCGCTATACGCAAATACCAGCCCGAAATTATATTGGCTAATATTTTAGATGATCGTCACCCAGACCATGGAAGGGCTGGACATTTACTTAAAGAGGCGGCTTTTTTATCCGGGTTGAGTAAGATTGAAACATTTGATGATGATGGAAAGCCACAAGAAAGATGGCGTGCCAAACAAGTGTTGCATTATATCCAAGATCGATTTCATGAGCCCAATTTGGTTGTAGACATCAGTGATGTGTTTGAACAACGCATGGAAGCGGTAAAAGCCTATGCCACTCAGTTTCATGTAAACAAGGCGTCTTTGGAAGGAGCGCAGACCTATATTTCTACACCAGACTTTCAGGAATCTTTGGTTGCAAGAGCAAGATTGATGGGCAAACGCATTGGTGTAAAATATGGCGAAGGATTTGTGTCGCAGAAATCGATTGGTATAAGAAGTTTAGGGGATTTGGTGCTGGTGGAAACGTAGATACAGTTAACAGTTGGCTGTTAACTGTTAACCGCTAACCGTCAACAGTTATAATTTTAAAGTAACTACTAAAGTATACAACATGTCTAAAGTAAAAGTAGGTCTGGTTCAAATGAGCTGCAGTGGCGATGCGAAGTTGAACATGGACAAAGCAATTGCAGGTATTAAGGACGCTGCAGCTAAAGGAGCCAACATTGTTTGTTTACAAGAGTTGTTCAATTCACTTTATTTCTGTGACGTTGAAGATTATGAGAATTTCAAATTGGCAGAACCCGTTCCTGGTCCCTCTACAGATATACTATCTGCTGTTGCAAAAGAAGCAGGTGTTGTGGTGATTGCTTCTTTATTTGAAAAGCGTGCGCAAGGCTTGTACCACAATACGACGGCTGTTTTAGATGCTGATGGTAGTTATCTTGGTAAGTATAGAAAAATGCATATTCCTGATGATCCTGCTTACTTTGAAAAATTTTATTTTACCCCGGGTGATTTGGGTTATAAAATGTTTGAGACAAAGTACGGTAAGATTGGGGTGTTGATTTGCTGGGACCAATGGTATCCGGAAGCATCAAGGCTCACTGCATTGATGGGCGCTGAGATTTTGTTTTATCCAACAGCAATTGGATGGGCAACTGGTCAGGATGAAGCAACCAACACTGAACAATACAATGCTTGGCAAACCATACAGCGCAGTCATGCTGTTGCCAACGGCGTGCATGTAGTGAGTGTAAATAGGGTTGGCTTTGAGCAAGACGGTGCTATGAAATTCTGGGGTGGATCATTTATCTCCAATCCGTTTGGAAGTTTGATTGTGAAAGCTACACATGACCAAGAAGAAGTGATTGTAACAGAATTAGACTTGTCTAAAACAGATAGTTACAGAACCCATTGGCCTTTTTTGCGCGACCGCAGAATTGATTCGTATGGTGATATTGTGAAGAGATTTATTGATTAAATGATAATCAGTTTGCGGTTAGCAGTTAACGGTTAACTGTTAACCGTCAACCGTCAACTGTAAACCATGACCTTAACCCCCAAATCCCTCGGCTATTATTTCCCAGCAGAATTCGCACCGCACCAATCCACTTGGTTGAGTTGGCCGCATAAAGAAGCATCTTGGCCTGGAAAAATTGAAACGATATTTCCGTCTTATGTAGCTTTCATCAAAACTTTAGTTCGTTTTGAGGATGTCAACATCAATGTTTGTGATACAGCCATGCAACAAAAAGCAATACAGCTTTTGCAAGCAGCATCAGTAGATTTATCGAGAGTTCATTTTCATTTGCATCCTACCAACGATGCGTGGTGCAGAGATCATGGTCCCGCTTTCTTGTTGAATAAATTAGACCCATCGAAAAAAGCAATTGTTGATTGGAATTACAATGCTTGGGGAAATAAGTATCCTCCATTTGATTTGGATGATGTGGTTCCAACATTAATTGGAAATAAAATGGGCTTGCCTGTATTTAATCCGGGAATTATCATGGAGGGAGGTTCAGTTGATTTTAATGGGGCTGGGACTGTCATTACATCAACAGCATGTTTGTTGAATCCCAATCGAAATCCGCACTTGAACCAAACTCAAATTGAGCAGTACTTGATGGATTACTACGGACAAGACCAGGTGTTGTGGGTAGATGAAGGAATTGTGGGCGATGATACAGATGGGCATATTGATGATACCGTAAGGTTTGTAAACGAAGACACTGTTATTACAGTCGTTGAAGAGAACAAGCAAGATGACAACTACGAATTGTTACAGCATAATTTGAAGCAATTAAAGGAAATGCGTTTGCTCAATGGCAAGCAGTTGAATATTGTGGAGTTGCCAATGCCTGCACCAGTAATTTGGGAAGAACAGATGTTGCCAGCATCTTATGCTAATTTTTATATTGCGAACAAACAAGTGGTTGTCCCAACGTTTAGAAGTGACAAAGACGACAAAGTATTACAGATTATTCAACAGAGTTTTCCTGATCGTGAAATTGTAGGAATTGATTCTACAAATATCATTTGGGGATTGGGGAGTTTTCATTGTCTAAGTCAGCAAGAACCGTTGACCGTTAACGGTTAACGGTTGTCAGTTAACTGTCAACCGACAACTGCCAACTGATTAAATCATATGCTTCTGATCACTGGAAATATTATGCACATCCCAGGTGATTGTTTTTTTGTAGGGAAACTTACGTTCAATGCATTCTTTTTTTGAGCAAATTCTGCAGGAGAAATCCATACAGCCATCGGCATGGACAAACAATTCAACACTTTCTCCGAATTCATTTTTCGCTAAGGCTGAAAATGCTTCAATTTCTTTATGGGCTTCATGAACATTTAAAAACCAGGGTACAGTTAGGTGGCAATCAATATGAATAATTGTACCAAACTTGATTATTCTGAGGTTGTGTAAATCCACCCAATTTTCTCTTCTGCTTTCATTCATTCTAGAAACCAATTTTTCTAGCAGTTCAAGATCAGCTTCGTCCATTATACCTGCTAATGAACTCTTTACTATGGTATAGCCGGTATATATGATGAAAAAGGCAAATCCAATGGCCACGGCACTATCAATCCAGTTAAGGTTTGTAAAATAAAGGATAGCAATACCTACAAT
>JBFYPP010000006.1:0-21174 GCA_041303255.1 Chitinophagia bacterium
GTAGTGGGATTGGCAGAGTACGAAGGATCGATTTACAATGAACAGGGACTTGATGTTGAGGCTGTGTTTCAACACAGAAAAGCATCTGGCTCCATATTAAACTTCCCGGGTGCTACAAATTTCAACAAGAATACAGATGCACTAGAGGCCCCTTGCGATATCCTCATTCCTGCAGCGCTTGAAAATGTAATCAATGGCGATAACGCATCTCGCATTCAAGCAAAGATCATTGGTGAAGCAGCAAACGGTCCGCTTACCCCTGAAGCCGATGAGATCCTCAGCAACAAAGGCACTTTGGTAGTGCCAGATATGTATTTAAATGCCGGCGGTGTAACCGTTTCTTATTTTGAGTGGGTGAAAAACCTAAGTCATGTGCGTTACGGACGTGTAGAGAAAAGGTTCATGGAGAACCAAAATGCCAACCTTGTTTCACACATTGAAGAAATGACTGGAAAAAAGGTTACAGAGATTCAAAAAAATCTATTGGTTCATGGTCCGGATGAAATTGATCTTGTAAGAAGTGGCTTAGAAGACACCATGATCAAGGCAACCAATGAAATCTTGGATTGCTGGAAACAAAATCCTGAAATCAAAGACATGAGAACGGCTGCTTTTCTAGTTGCCATCAATAAGGTTGGAACAAGTTACGCTGAGCTTGGTATTTTCCCTTAATCAAGGAACAAGATATTTTGGAAAAAATGGGACCCACTCGGCCGTCCCATTTTTTTTTTGCGCCACATAACATTCAATGCCGTTGGTAATTACCAGGTATTCCACTGCTATTGCCAAATGATATGAAAGAATTTGCATGAGCGTGGAGGCATCTAGTTTGATATCCATCGACTTGCATTCAACCATCATCCATGGCTGGGTTTCTCCATCGTAAACCAATACATCAAACCTACGGGTCTGCTCACCCAGTTTCAAGGTCTTCTCAACAGCAATCGATGCCAATGGAAAACCGTTGCACTTAACCATCCATTGAATAAAATTCTGTCGAACCCATTCTTCCGGACCCAAAACAATCCATTTCGACCGAATGGCATCAAAAATTTCAGCTCTCCCCTCAAGCTGCCTTATTTTAAATTCAGGCTCAGGAAACACCAATTCAACCATGCATGCAAAGTAATCAGTAATTTCGAACTGAAAACCTTTCGATATGAACAGCAAAGAAGAAATTGTAAATAATTGGCTCCCGAGGTATACAGGAATGGCATTGGAAGAATTTGGTAGCTATATCCTATTAACCAATTTCAGCAAGTACGTAGAATTGTTTGCAACCTGGAACAACGTGGATGTTGTGGGAAGGGACAAACCCATGCAATCTGCAACGGCCAATGGCATCACCATCATTAATTTTGGCATGGGTAGTCCAACAGCAGCAACCATTATGGATTTACTTACAGCCATCAATCCTGCCGCCGTATTGTTTCTGGGAAAATGTGGTGGGCTCAAAAAGAGAAACAAAATTGGAGACCTCATTCTGCCTATAGCAGCCATCAGAGGAGAAGGAACCTCCAATGATTATTTTCCAACTGAAGTACCCGCTCTTCCTGCCTTCGCTTTACAAAAAGCAATTTCCACCACCATAAGAGACAACAATTTAGATTACTGGACAGGCACTGTTTACACCACCAACAGAAGGGTATGGGAGCACGATGAAGACTTTAAAACCTATTTACAAAAAATTAGGGCTTATGCCATTGATATGGAAACGGCAACCATCTTCTCCGTTGGGTTTTACAATAAAATTCCGACTGGCGCAATTTTATTGGTCAGCGACCAACCCATGATTCCTGAAGGAATAAAAACAGAGGAAAGCGATAAAATAGTAACGGCCAGTTTCGTAGAAACACACCTTCGGATAGGCATAGAATCGCTTAAACAATTGATAAACAATGGACTTACAGTCAGACACCTTAAGTTTTAGTTTATATAAGATTTTTTACAAAAATTGCATAAAATCACAAACTGCAAAACCACAAATATTTATTAATTTTGCATCTTCAATAATGCCAAAAACAAATCTGGTGCCGTAAGATCAGGTTTGGGGTTAGGATACCATTTGATTGTGTATCGAGATTTGTTTCAGGCAAAAAACTTATTTACGCATGAAACTATCCCAGTTCAGGTTCGATTTCCCTCTCAATCTAATTGCACAGAATCCCACAAAAAACAGAGAAGACGCCAAATTGATGGTTGTCCACAAGGATACTGGCTTAATTGAAAATAAAACATTCAGAGATGTTTTAGACTATTTTGAGGAGAAGGATGTTTTTGCGGTAAACAACACCAAGGTGTTTCCTGCAAGGATGTATGGAAGGAAAGAAAAAACTGGAGCCAAAATTGAAGTTTTTCTGCTAAGGGAATTGAACAAACAGAACAGGTTATGGGATGTAATTGTTGATCCCGCAAGAAAGATACGTGTAGGCAATAAGCTTTATTTTGGTGATGCAGACGAGTTGGTTGCAGAAGTAATTGACAACACCACTTCGAGGGGTAGAACAATCAGGTTCCTTTTTGAAGGTTCAGATGAAGATTTTAAGCAAGTATTAAATACCCTAGGAGAAACTCCACTTCCAAAATACATCAAACGCAAGCCCGATGAAATAGACAGAGAAAGGTACCAAACCGTCTATGCAAAGCACGAGGGAGCTGTAGCTGCCCCAACAGCAGGTTTGCATTTCTCAGTGGAGTTAATCAAGCGATTAGAGATACAAGGAATTCGTTTTGCAGAAATTACATTGCATACTGGTCTAGGCACTTTCAGAACCATTGAAGTTGAAGATTTGAGTAAGCACAAGATGGAAGCTGAATATTTTAAAGTGGATGAAACAGCTTGCAGGATTGTCAACAAAGCAAAATCTGAAGGACATAGGATTTGCGCTGTGGGTACAACTACTTTGCGCGGATTGGAAAGCACGTTTACAGCAGACAAGCTTTTGAAGCCTTCTGAGGGATGGACAAATATTTTTATTCATCCTCCGCATGAGTTTGCCATTTGCGATTCATTGATAACCAACTTTCACCTGCCGAAAACTTCTCTATTAATCATGGCCTGTGCATTTGCAGGATATGAATTAACCATGGAAGCTTATAAAAAAGCAATAAAGGACAAATACCGTTTCTTTAGCTATGGCGACGCAATGTTGATTATTTAATCTGGATTTCCTCCAAGATTAGTCCAATCCAAAAAGGCCTTTATTCAACGACTTCAAGCAAGCGTTCTTTTCCCCAGTTGGAACTAGGATGGATACGTTGTGTAAACTACCTCCATAACTCACCATGTTTATGGTAAGGTGTTTCAGTGAACCAAAGAGGTTGGCAAGCAGCTCTTTTTCTGTGGCCAATTTATTTCCCACAACAGCAATAATGGTTTGTCCATCTAGCACCTCCAACTCACCCAATGGGGCAAGCTCTTTTGCGATTTGTTCTAAATGTGCTGTATTGTCTATGGTAACGGATACTGCAACTTCAGAGGTGGTAACCATATCTATGGATGTCTTGTACTTCTCAAAAACTTCAAATATTTTCCTTAAAAATCCATAAGCCAAAAGCATTCTGCTGCTTTTGATCTTGAGCATCACGATACCATCTTTTGCCGCAACGGCCTTCACCCCGTTTGTGTCTGCTTGCTCCAAGATGATTGTCCCTTTTGCTTTAGGCTGCATGGTGTTGAGCAGCTTAACCGGTATTTTGAATTGCTGTGCTGGCCAAATTGATGCAGGATGTAAAATCTTTGCTCCGAAATAGGCAAGCTCAGCGGCCTCATCAAAACTAAGGTGTTCAACAGGCTTGGTGGACTGAACAATACGGGGGTCATTGTTATGCATACCATCAATGTCTGTCCATATCTCGCATACGCTTGCATTAACAGCAGCAGCAATCAGGGAAGCAGAATAATCACTACCTCCTCGCTTCAGGTTATCCACTTCTCCCCTCGCATTCTTGCAGATATACCCTTGCGTGATAAAGAGATTAATGTCTTTGTGCTGTTGTAAAACCTTTGCCAATTTCTCTCTGATATCAAGCACTTGAGGTTCGTCATTTGCATCGATAGACATAAAATCAAGTGCAGGGAGCAACAGATGAGTTTGTCCCTCCTGCTCCAAGTAACAAGAAAAAAGCTTGGTGCTCATCAATTCGCCCTGTGCCAAAATATCCTTATTAAGGGCTTCATTAAAAGATATCTTGGTGATGATATTTAAAAAATCAAAATGTTCATTGATGAGTTTTTCTGCTTTCAATTTTATTTGCTCATTGGAAAGGAGCGCATTGATAAAATCATTGTAATGCACATGCAGTTGATCAATCAACTGTTTTGCATTTTCTCTGTTGCCGTTAGACATTGCATCTCCAATTGCAACCAAGGTATTGGTTGTGCCGCTTAACGCACTAAGTACAACTATTTTGGGCTCTATATCTTGTGAAATCAACTCTTTAACCTGAAACATTCTTTCTGCCTTACCTACGGAGGTGCCTCCAAACTTCATGATCTTCATAATCCAAATTTAAATTGTTGCGAAGTTAAATCTTGATGCTGAACTTTTCTGCAACAGACAGAAGATCTTCCCAGACGATATTCAATAAGGGTATCCCTTCTTTTCTTCGCGCCTCTTCCATTTCTCTTTCAGGATCTCCAGGAATAACTACTGGTCTATTTTCATCAATAGGTTTTGCTTCACGAAAACGCCTGATCCATTGATCCATGTCTTTTTTAAAATCTTCTTTTTTCCTAAAAGCATCAATACGCATAGCACCTAGAAAATGACCAATGCCTTTTCCCGGTTGATTTTCCGGCATAGGTACATAGGCGGGAAATGGGGGCACCCACGGACCATAATTTGCACCACTGAGCACCGCAGAAAAAATATCTACAATAGCCCCAAGTGCATACCCTTTATGACTTCCGTGTTCCTTGTCGCCACCCAATGGAAGCAAAGCACCACCATTTTTGAGGGCATGAGCATCATTAACCTGGATCCCCGCTTTGTCTTGTATCCATCCTGAAGGCGTATCCAGGCCCTTTCTTTGCAAGATTTCAAGCTTTCCATTGGCTGCTGTGGTAGTTGCCATATCAGCAACAAAGGGCGGCTCTATCCCTCCAGGTACAGCAACACAAATTGGGTTAGTACCCAGCATCCTTTCTTTTGAAAATGTAGGTGCTACCAATGCGCTGGCATTGGTCATCACCATACCAATCATATCGTGTTCTAAGGCCATCATGGCATGGTAGGCAGCAATTCCAAAATGATTGCTGTTACACACGCTCACCCAACCGGTGCCCACCTGCTTTGCTTTCTCAATGGCAATTTGCATGGCAATTGGAGCAACAACTAAACCGAGACCGCTGTCTCCGTCAACCACAGCCGTTGAGGGAGTTTCGTGAACTACTTGAACCTGTGGATTTGCATTAATTCTTTTGGCCTCCCATAAACGTACGTAGCCCGACAATCTCGCTACTCCATGGGAATCAATTCCTCGAAGGTCAGCCGAAAGTAAAACCTTAGCTGCCGAATTTGCATCAGTAGCAGAACACCCTATTGCGAGGAAGACTTTTGTGGTAAGTGCCAACAACTCCGTATATGATACTACTTTTTCCATACGTTAAACAATGCTGCAATATAGTTATAAATGAGGGAGACAGAAGATAGGTGTAGGATGAAAACAACTTCATTTTGGTGGAAAACTCTCTTCTAGAAATGTAGATAAGAACAG
The DNA here is from genome assembly GCA_041303255.1 of Chitinophagia bacterium. GTDB lineage: Bacteria > Bacteroidota > Bacteroidia > Chitinophagales > Chitinophagaceae > Pollutibacter. The sequence continues at coordinate 5,719 of JBFYPP010000006.1, forward strand.
GGTTTTGGCTTTACTTTGGTTGAATTTCATATTTCAAAATAAACAATTATGATAAAGCTACAGGTAATTGGACATTTGGGTAAAGATTGTACTACCAATGTCGTAAATGGAAAGCATGTAATCAATTTTAGTGTTGCCCACAGTGAGCGTTATAAAGATGCTACTGGTGTGCAAAAAGAAAAAACAACCTGGGTAGAGTGTGCCTACTGGACTGACAGAACAGCAATTGCTCCTTATTTAAAAAAGGGTCAATTGGTGTATGCAGAGGGATCCCCAGAAGCACGTGCTTATCAAAAAGGAGATGGTACAGCGGCCAGTTCACTAACCTTAAGGGTATTGAACATTCAATTGTTGGGCGGTTCAAGAGGAGAGTCTGGTTCTGATGCTGGAAATGAAGGTGCAGGCGCCGGATCAGCTGAAGAAGGCGACAACCTTCCTTTCTAATTAGCACCCAGTTAAAGGGAACGCCTGATCGATTCTACCAAACCGGCAACATCGATCAGGCTTTTTTTGTGCTCTATTCGATTGGCCAGTACGGGATTGATTTTATTCAGTGTTGAGATTCCGCTTTCCATCATCTCTAGAATTGTTTTAATGCCATCATCGTTTAGACCCGCATCAACAATAGCGTTCTCTTCCCCATGCAAAAGATCTTCTTTAATATCTGCAAGGTCATCCATCAATAAAAAATAAGTGATCATACCATACCATGCATCTATAGCTTTGTCTTCATCAAAGTTTTCGTCAGGTATACATGCCAAAGAAAGTAGATAACTGTCGGCCCTATTCAGAGACGCAAAACAGGTACCCCATCTTGACCCTTCTCGTTTAACTGGCTTTTTCAATTGGAGATACTGACCTAATTCTTCAAAAAGAAATTTTCGATGAACATGCGGAGCTACAAGGTCAATTGCTTGTTCAATATGTGTAGACCAATTAATTTTGTTGTGTTCTAGCAATGCGGCACTGTGTAATATTTTTTCACTGATACCCAAAAAAATATCACTTAAAAGAAAGGCAACATCCGCACCCGACCTTCTTAATAAATCAGCATAAATAGGCATAAAGATATATCCAGAAGCGCCAGGAACATAGATGGATCTACCTTTCCAATACAGGTTCTCTTCAGGAACGGCCCTATCTACATAAGATTTACCAATTGTAAGGTCAACCCCATAAGAAAGCTTAAGATCATCTTTGGTTAGAAACATAACTACCGTTTTTTTATTGGATTCCTTTTTAAAAATACGTCTGTACGTTCTCTGACCGCCCTTTCATTTGCAGAATCAAGAATTCGCTCTAATGTTAAAGGATTTGATTTGTAAAAACGATAACTTTTAGCAAACGTTTGAGAACTGATACTGTGAACTTTTAGCACTTTATCCATTTCTATTTGCAAAGTAGAATCTTTGTTCTTCATGGTGTCTTTCATTAAATAAGATTCCGCAAAACTCTCTGCAAGCAATACATCATAAATAACGGTAGCCATTTTATCTTCATTCAAAATTTCTTGCTCTTGATTGGATAGGCTATTACAAGAGACTATAGCAACAATAAAAAACAAAATCAATGTAAATCTCATTTTAAATCCTGTCGGTATTTAGAAGCATTTGCAATATCCAATCGCGAACAAAGATCAAGTATTCTGGCCTTTTCTTGGGGATCCGATTTTTTGTAAATCTTAATTATCTCATCTGATTTGCCTTGAAAAAAGAAAGGCATAATCATGAGATTGGGCGTTTCGGTATTTAAAGTGTTTAGCATATTGATTCCATTTAGCATTTGCTCTCTTGCAACATTTTCATTTTCAATTAGCTTGTCCATTCCCTGTCTGTAATAGGTGTAAATAGCGTCATGAATAAGCGCATACCTGGTGTTCTGCAGATTTTCTGCCAACCAATATCGATTTCTTTGACCGTCAAACGGCTTCCATCCTGAAACGGAACGGCCCTCGGGCGCAGCATTAACAATGAGATTTGCTTTTTGGAAGAAAGGATCGCCACCTCTTGGAGCATATGAATCATAATCCAACCCAAGAATGATATAGACATAGTAAGCAAAAAGCGCAGAAAGGTTTGCCGTTAAAGGCTCAGCACCAGAAACCCGGTTTTCATTGAACTCTATGGGTTGGAATTCTACATACCTAAATGTTATTTCATTGTCTATAAAATTCACCAGCGGGGATAGATAGGTTGAGTTATAAATCGGCCTTCCCGCTTGAATGGTAAGTGTCGCTTTGTAAACATTGGGCTCTACAACAGATTGCAGGTTTAAAAGAAAGCTGCATTCAATTTTCTCATTCCCTTCAAAAACATCTGTTGTCCATTTTCTTTTATTAATGAAAGCGACAAGGGCTGTCTGTAAATTTTGAAAGACTCTTTTATCGACCGTATTTCCAACCTGTGCTGATACCACGGTTACTTTGGCATTTATTTCTTGGGCTTGAATTTTTACATTCGAAGCCATCAAGCATAAAATGAGCAATTGGCTTTTTAAAAGTACTGATTTCATTGATTTGAAATAATTCTGTAAACTAAGTTAGTCAATAAAGTACTTAGAATATGCTAACAAAAAAGGCGATGGTAATACCATCGCCAATCAAAAAAAATTGAATTATTTAGCGAAACAAGTCCTCTTCGTTTTTACGGAAATAAATTTTGTCTTCCATAAATTCTTGGGTTGCAAGAATTGCAGAATTGGGCATTTTCTCATACGCTTTAGAGATTTCTATTTGCTCTTTGTTCTCGTGGATTTCCTCGAGACTATCAGTATGACTTGCGAACTCCTCTAATTTGTTGTGAAGTTCTTCTTTTAAAACAATATTGATTTGCCCAGCTCTTTTGGCAATTATCGAAATAGACTCATACAAATTACCCGTCTTGTTCTTGATATCATTGAGGTTTTTGGTCTCAACCACATTGGTAAGGTTATTTCCCAACTGCCTGCGAAGTTTGCTCATTATTAAGTGATTTAAGATTATTCTGACACAAAGTTAAGTAACGTTCGGCTTCTTTCAATAATTTACTTTCAGGAAAACGGTCTTGAAAGTCTTCTACTTCTGTAATCACTTTGCCAAATCGCTCCTCTTGCTTTTCTTTTATACTCATGGATGCGTATCTATAATACGACTTTATAGCCATCAGCTTATAGTCCTCCCCTTTTTGAGATTCAGGGTAGTTGTTCATGAGGGTAGTATAGGAAAGTGCTGCTGCTCTAAATTGACCCAGGTTGAAGTAAAGCTGAGCAGATAAAAACTCCTTTTTCTCAAGTTTTACCTGACATAGTGCAATTATTTCTTCTGCTTCTTTCCTTTTTTCAGATTCCGCATGGGTATTTACAAAGACCTGAAACATCCCAATTGCCTTGAGTGTATTGGCCTGCTCCAATTCAGCTTTGGGGGATTGCCTATAGTAACAAAATGCCTGCATGTATTCTACCTCTTCTGCCTTTGTACTATTGGGGAATACCTCTAAATATCCTTTATACAGATTTTCAGCAGTGGTATAATCTTTTAGGTTGTAGTGGGTGTATGCGTATTTGTAGTAGAGATCATCAAACTGTGGGGTTCCCTTAAATACCGGGAAAAGTTCCTCAAATAACACTTGCGCCTTACGGTAGTCTTTCTTCTCATAGTAAGTATTTGCCATTTTAAGCTTATACTCATAATCATTGCTCTTAAGCACCTTACTAAACTTAGAGCAGGAGGCCAAAACAAAGAAGAACAGAACTATAGTTATACTTCTAAAATTCATCATGGATTGCAAATTTAAGCATTGAATTTGAAACTAAGATAGTTAGTTTGTTTTTCCGTTATGGTTAACCTACTCACAAAAAAAGCCCTCCAAGTGGAGGGCTTCATTATAGAAATTTTTGTACTATTAGTTTTTTGTACGCAAGTTAGGATGAGGCGCAGGCACGGTGTTAGGACCTTCGATATTCTCTCCTGTTGCACTTAAATCAACCACATTGATATCGCCATCAGTTTGGCCGTATTTATTGATTAATCTTTCAGCAGCAATTCCTTGCTTTTCAGTGAGGTAAGCAATGATGGAATTTACGCGATCCCAGCTCATTTGTTGGCTCAGCTTTGAAGCTTCTGCATAACCTGTGATGAATACTTTACAAGCAGGGTTGTTTTTTAGACGATCGGCAACTGCAGCCAATAAAGATTCAGTACCAGCTGAAAGCTTAGCAGAACCTTTTACAAAAGATATGCTTGGAATATTTCCCATATTGCAGGTAGGTACTGGAGGAACTATTTTGCAGCAGGGTGGTTCAGGACATTTACCTACACCATTGGCATCAACTGGCTGACATTCAGTTGGAGTAATTAATTGCTTGTCTTTGAAATCAGGAACGCCATCGCCATCAGTGTCTTTGCTAACACCATGGGCATCTACTGAAGCTCCAGCAGGTGTATTGGGTTCTCTGTCGAACTGATCTGTAACACCATCTCCATCTGCATCATCCAAAACTACTTTGGGTAATTTCATTCTTTTGGGAGAATTCAGTTCACCATAAACGAATTCAAGTGGATTCTTCCAATAAAGTGGCTCAACTGATTTTGTCTTTTTCTGGGCAAAGGTATCAAGACCTGCCATTAAGAAAGTCACAAGAAAAAGAATCGAAAATATTTTATTCAGCTTCATATCGCTAGGTTTTAGGCAATTAGATAATTAGAGGATATTGATATTCAAACCAACTGACAAAAAGTTATACGTGTCGTTGTTTGATGATAAGGAAGGATTGTTAGCTGGAAATGGACCCCATTTTTGTCCATCCAACAAATCATTTGAAACGACTGTGAATCTGTTTTCAACAGCAAGATTTACACGCTTGGAAATCTTGAATGCAGCACCTAATCCAACTGTTGCATTGGCTACAGTTGCTTTACCACCTTCTCCTGCTGTTTCGTATGTTCCATCCAACAAAGCCTTCAAAGCAGATCTTGTTTCAGACTTGGAAAGGTTAGATGAAATAGAGTTGAAGTTGTATCTAGCTCCGCCAGCATTTGTAGCATCAATATTTGCCTCGTACATAGTTACCCCAACACCTGCAATTGCATACAAAGCAAACTTTGGCTCTGATTTATTGAAGTTAATGCTTGTCAAGTTGAACAACATTTGCACACTTGCGTCGGTAAGCTTTGTTTTGTAGTTGTAAAATACTTTATCAGTGGCGTTATTATAGCTTGCTGCACTATTGTTGACGCCATTCCAAGCTGGATTGTTCTTGTAATTGTAATTTTCTTGTGAACCCAACCCTTTTGCAGTACCGGTAAACAATTCACCTCTGATAGAAACAAGATAGCCCAATGCTTTTCTAACATGTAGACCAACTCCGAAATTTGGATTTAATGCATCCACATCACCACTGATTGAAGGTGAACCCAACTTAATACCTATTTCCCACTGACTTCTTGGCTTTGCAGGAAAATTGTACTGGTTGTTTACAAATTCATTGTGTTGTGCAAGTCTTGAAGGTGGAATCAAAGAGGAATCCTTCCATTCTGCAACTTGAGCTTGTGTAGCTAATACCATGGCCAAAAAGCCAAAGATGAGCGTGTACTTTTTACTTGACATAAGTATGTTTGTTTTAATTAATTTTTCCAGGATTGGTATCCACGACAAATATACAGACAATGTTTTAACTTTCAAATATTTATGCAATATTTTTACCTTTTCGCATTGTCGGTTCGTTTTTTCATAACCATCTCATTTTCAATATAAAACAACTAATTGGTTTTCTTAGGATCTAGTCGAATAGAAATCCAAAATATACGTAAATTCGCGCTTGCAGATGAACCCAGGTAAAAATATAGTTGAAGCGGAACTCAAGGAGTTTGAAGTAATTTTTAAAGCGGCTGTAAAAAGTAACGTCCCCATGTTAGACCGCATCATGAAATATGTGGTAAAAACAAAGGGAAAACAGCTTCGTCCTATGTTTGTAATGCTCTCTGCAAAAATCTGTGGTGGCGTAAATGTGAGCACGCACAGGGCTGCCTCACTGGTGGAACTGCTGCACACAGCAACACTTGTGCACGATGATGTTGTAGATGAAGCCCATGAAAGACGGGGTTTTTTGTCTGTTTACGCGCTCTGGAAAACCAAGGCTTCTGTACTGGTTGGAGATTATCTGCTTGCCAAGGGGCTATTACTCTCACTTGAGAACAAGGATTTCCGGGTACTCGAATTGCTTTCGGAGGCGGTTAGGAGAATGAGCGAAGGTGAACTGATGCAATTAGAAAAGTCGAGGCTCCTAAACATTACAGAAGAAGATTATTTTACCATAATCTCAAACAAGACAGCATCTCTTTTGGCCTCTGCTTGTGCAGCGGGTGCCTACACTGCCAGCAACAACGAAAAACAGGTGGAACAAATGAGGATTTTTGGTGAAAACACAGGTATTGCATTTCAAATAAAGGATGATCTATTCGATTATGGTACTGATGATGTTGGAAAGCCAACGGGTAACGACATAAGAGAAAAAAAACTAACCTTGCCGCTTATTTATACGCTCAGGACAGCCAGCAGAGAAACCAAACGCTTTTTGACGTACACCATCAAAAACAAGCACAAAGATACAGAAAGCATAAAAGCCGTAATTGAAGTGGTAAAAAAAGCAGGCGGCATTCAATATGCTGTGGAAAGGATGGAGGAGTATAAAATAAAAGCATTGGAAGCGCTTGAAGCGTTTCCCCAATCAGACGAAAAATCAGCCTTAGCTGAACTTGTTAAGTTCACCACAGAAAGAAAAAAATAAAATGACGCTAGAGCGGAGGTGGAAAATTGAAAAACACATAGCACATGAAACAGAGCAGCTTCAACAAACATTGAAGATACATCCCGCGCTGTGCGGCATCTTGGTCAATCGTTCAATTCGAAGTTACGATTCTGCAAAAAAATTCTTTCGCCCAGCAATAAATGAGTTGCATGATCCTTTTTTGATGAAAGACATGCACAAGGCGGTGGCTAGAATTATGTCATCCATCGAGAACAACGAGAGAATATTGATTTACGGTGATTATGATGTGGATGGCACCACTTCTGTGGCAATTGTTTATGATTTTTTGTGTAATATCTACAGCAAAGAACATCTGGATTATTATATACCCAATAGATATAAAGAAGGGTATGGACTTTCTTTGACAGGAATTGAGTATGCCCTTGAACATAAATTTACATTGCTTATAGCGCTTGATTGTGGAATAAAATCTGTTGAACTCATTGCCAATGCAAAAGAGAAAGGCATAGATACTATTGTATGCGACCATCATTTGCCCGGATCAATACTCCCTCCTGCTGTGGCAATACTAAATGCCAAGCAGTTAGACTGTCCCTATCCCTACAAAGACCTTTGTGCTTGCGGCGTTGGATTTAAATTGATTCAGGCTTTAGCAACTTCGCTTTCCATTGATGAGGACCAATATCTCCCCTACCTAGAGTTGGTGGCGACTGCCATCGCAGCGGATATTGTACCCATCACAGGGGAAAATAGGACAATGGCGTATTTTGGCATCAAGCAAGCAAATGAAAATCCATCAATTGGAATTAAAGCACTTATAGAATTAAGTAAAGTTCAGCAAGCACTTACCATTTCAAGTTTGGCATTCATGATTGGTCCGCGTATCAATGCAGCAGGAAGAATGGATGATGCTAAAAAAGCCGTGTCTCTTTTTATTGAAAAAGACAAAGAAAGGGCCAAAGAATTGGCGCAGTTGTTGCAAACCGATAACACCAACAGAAGAGAGGCTGATGCAAGCATAACAGAACAGGCCATTGCTATGTTGGAAGCTGATCAAACAATTCATGATAAAAAGGCCATTGTCGTTTTTAGTGAACATTGGCACAAAGGAGTTATAGGAATTGTAGCCAGTCGTTTACTTGAACGTTACTATAAGCCAACAATTGTATTGACTAAAAGTGGGGATTTGTTGGCAGGAAGTGCAAGAAGTATTGCGGGTTTTAATATACATGACGGACTTGAGTATTGCAGTGATTTGCTATTTGGCTTTGGTGGACATTATTTTGCCGCAGGCATGACCATGGTATCGGAAAATCTAGAAGCATTTAAAAATAGATTTGAAGAAATTGCTGCATCCACCTTGAGTGATGATCAAATGATACCGGAGCTGTTGATTCATTCGGAAATTGATTTATCTGATCTAACACCTTCTTTTTTTCATATCCTAGAACAAATGGAACCTTTTGGTCCGGATAACCCAAAACCAGTATTCTGCGTTCGAAATGCAAGAAATACAGGATGCCGAATTGTGAAAGAAGACCACGTGAGGTTCGAAGTAGAAAAGAACGGAACCAAGATCACCGGAATTGGATTTGGTTTAGCAGCAAAATATAAATCACTTACCAATACCGATCTTCTTGATCTTGTATTCAACCTTGAAGAAAATAATTTTCGTGAGGTAACTTCATTACAAATGAAGGTAGTAGACTTTGACATTGCAGGAAAAAAATAGGACCTGAAAACCAGGTCCTACACGAGAAAAAAAAATCGACTTTACCACTATTTTTCTACAGACCCATTCATCAGGTCTATGCTTCTCTTGATGAACGCCGTAAGGTATTCTCCTTTCAACATACCCTGAGATAAGAGGGCTAGGTCTGCAAGATTGCGAACCTGTTTCTCTTGATGAATTTTATCTGCTTGCTTTAGGATCGCATTGTACATAGGATTGTTGCCGTTTACCGTTAATGTAACTTCATCCGGCATACTTGCATAGAAACTTCCCATTGGTCCGCTTGAAGCCGCCATGTCTTTCATTCTGCGCATAAACTCAGGACGTGTTGCAACAACAGGAGGAGCATCTGCACTCAACCCTTTTACTTCAACATTGAGGGTTATTTCTGGAATCTTAAGTTCAAACAAAGCCTTAAGCTGCTCTTCATCTTTACTAGAGAGAACGGACTTGCTTTCTTCTTGCTTATCAATTAAATTTTCAGTTATTTCCCCGTCGACTCTTGTGAATTGAACATTCTCCCACTTCGACTCAATTTGTCCGATGAATGAGGCATCTACAAGCGTGTCCATTTTCACAACCTTGTATCCTCTATCCTGGGCTGATTTGATATAAGCATCTTGTTGCACCACGTCTGTTGCGTAGAGAATTACCAACTTCCCCTCTTTGTTCTTTTGCAAGGTTTCAGTTGCTAGACGGTATTCTTCCAAGGTATAAAATTCAGCAGTAGATGCATCCTGCATGATGTGGAATTTTTCCGCTTTCTCGCGAAACTTATCGTCTGTGATCATACCATATTTAACAAACAGACCCAAACTCTCCCATTTTTCTTCGAATGATTTTCTCTCATTTCTAAAAATCTCATCTAGCTTGTCTGCAACCTTTTTGGTAATGTGGCTATTGATCTTTTTAACGTTAGGATCTCCTTGCAAATAACTTCTACTTACATTTAGCGGAATATCTGGTGAATCAATTACGCCTTGCAACAACATCAAAAATTCAGGAACGATGTCTTTCACTTCGTCGGTTACAAAAACCTGGTTGGAGTACAATTGAATTTTGTCTTTTTGTATTTCATACGACTGTTTGATTTTTGGGAAATACAAAATACCTGTTAGCGTGAAAGGATAATCTACATTCAGGTGTATCCAAAATAATGGAGTCTCGTTAAATGGATAAAGCGATTTATAAAACTCTTCGTAATCTTTAGTTTCGAGTTCGGCCGGTTTTTTAATCCAAGCGGGACTGGTATTGTTTATTTGTTTGTCCTCAAAGAAAATAGGAACCGGTAAAAACTTACAGAACTTTTCCAGAATCCCTTTTATTTTAAACGCATCCAAGAACTCTTCGCTTTCACTATTGATGTGCAGGATTATTGAAGTCCCTCTCTCAGTTTTTTCACAAGGTTGCAAGGTGAATTCAGGACTGCCATCACATTCCCAAACGACAGCTTCGCTACCCTCTTTGTAAGACAATGTTTTCAACTCTACGTTTTCACTTACCATAAATCCGCTATAAAAACCCAATCCAAAATGACCAATGATGTTTGCTTCATTTTGACCCTTGTATTTTTCTAGAAACTCTTCCGCACTCGAAAAAGCAACTTGGTTGATGTATTTATCCACTTCCTCTGCAGTCATACCAATACCCCTGTCGGAAATGGTAAGTGTCTTGGCTTCCTTGTCTAAAACCACATCAATCCTCAATTCGCCCAATTCGCCTTTGGCCTCGCCAGTGGATGCATAAGTTTTCAGTTTCTGAGTTGCGTCAACTGCGTTGGCAATCAATTCTCTTAAAAAAATATCATGCTCGTTGTAAAGGAATTTCTTGATGATTGGGAAGATGTTTTCGGTCTGTACACGTATTTGTCCTTTTTGCATAGTTGTATTTTTAGGACTTGGACAAAATCGGTGCCAGAAAGGAAAAGTGACAGGATGGCACAGTTCTAAGAAAGCCAGAGACATAAAAAAAGACAAAAAGAGCAGGATATATGGGGAAAAGTGACGAAAAAGAGTTAGCTTTGCACCCCATTATCAAATCAATAAAATACAGGGTTTATGCAAAATTATGAATTGATGGTGATTTTTACCCCTGTTCTGAGTGAAGAAGAATTTAAACTAGCTCAGAAGAAATATGTCGATTTCATCACTGCAGGTGATGGTTCAATCGTACATAGCAACCCCTGGGGGTTGAAATCACTGGCCTACCCCGTCCAGAAGAAGACCACTGGTATCTACTGGGTTATGGAATACGTAGCGCCATCCAACATGAATGAGAAGCTGAAGATTCAGCTCCTGCGTGACGAGCAGGTTCTCCGTCACATTGTTATTAAGCTCGATAAATACGCCGTCGAGTACAACAAGAAAAAAAGAAGTGGTGTACCAACAGGAAACGAAAAAGCAGTGGAGGTCTAAATCATGGCAAAAGCAAATGAAATTAAGTACCTAACGGCTATCAAAGCCGAGAAACCAAGGAAGAAATTCTGTCGTTTCAAGAAATACGGTATTCGTTATGTTGACTACAAAGACGCTGAGTTTTTGAAAAAGTTCCTGAATGAGCAAGGTAAAATGCTACCTCGCCGTATTACGGGTAACTCACTTAAATACCAGCGCAAGGTATCAGAAGCAATTAAACGTGCACGTCAATTGGCTTTATTGCCATACGTGACCGATTTATTGAAGTAGAACCTAAGCCCTAATCACCAAGATGGTGTGACAGTCCCGGTAACGGGGTTGGAAATTGGTAAAACTTTAAATTAAAAAAAATGCAAGTTATTTTAATTCAAGACGTAAACAATCTAGGTGGTGCCAACGAAGTGGTGACCGTTAAGAATGGTTATGCGCGTAACTTCCTAATCCCTCAAAAGCTTGCTGTTGAGGCTTCTTCTTCTAATATCAAGCAATTGGCAGAGCGCCTAAAGCAGATCAAGAAGAAAGAAGACAAGATGCTCGCTGAACTCAACAAGGTTGTTGCTGCATTGCAGTCAGGGCCTCTTACGATCGGAGCTAAAACTGGAACTACAGGCAAAATCTTTGGTAGCGTAACTACTGTTCAGGTATCAAAAGCCATCCGCGAGCAAAAAGGTTATGAAATCGACAGACGCCGCATTCAACTACTTGATGACATCAAGGAGTTGGGCAGTTTCAAAGCAAAAGTAGATTTCGGTAACGGTAACGAAACTGAAATCAGTCTAGAAATTGTTGCAGAATAAAAGCTTTTTAGTATAAAGAGAGCCCTCAGTTTACTGGGGGCTTTTTTATTTTCTATATTACCGTTGTGAAAAAGACAACTTCTTTCCTATGTTACATAGTTACAGTATTTTTTACCGCTTGCAGTCCAAATGCTGCAATAGAAAATAATTCATTTTCCAAACCACTTACCGACACAATAAACCCTCAAATTATTGCTGGTAAATACAGCGACCAGAAAAAATTAAAATTAGATAGTACTGACATTGTCCAATTTATTCATGCTTATCCGCTGTTTAAACCATTTCAAAAAGACTTAAATTATTTTTATAAATCGAGAGCCTATTCCCTTGCGTGGCATGATGCCAATGGAAGAATTGAGAGTGTGTATATACTCTACAACAAAATATTACAAATTGAGGAAAATGGGGTGCCGACAGAAATACCCTATTTGGAAGACTACAAAAAAGGGATTGGCAAACCAGAAAATGACAGTATTGTAATGATTGATTTGATGCAAACTGCACAATATTTACACTTTGCAAATCATGTTTTTGGGGGGGTTCCTGAAAACGAGAGCAAAAGATTGGAATGGTTCATACCTAGAAAAAAGAACGACTATTTACAGCTGCTTGATCAGACAATTGCTGGAAAAACTGATTCGCTTGAAGCCCATCTGTACCCCCAGTACCAATTACTAAAAAAGAACCTATCCAAGTATTATCTCTTACAGAAAAAAGGAGGCTGGGTTACAATCAGCACCACAAAAAAGAAAATCATGAGCGGCGATAGTTTGCCGGTAATCGCACAAATTAAAGAGCGCCTATTTTTAACAGGTGAACTACGATCGGTTGAAAATCCATCCGTTTACGATCAACCGCTTGAAGAAGCGGTGCGTCTATTCCAAAACAACCATGGTTTGAAAAATGATGGTGTAATTGGGTCCAAGACACTTCAACAGTTGAACATCCCTGTTGAAGAACGGATTAAGCAGATTATTGTAAATATGGAACGATGCAGGTGGCTGCCAAATGAAACCAGAGATGATTATTTAGTTGTAAATATTCCAGCATTCAACCTGTTAGTTATGCATGGAGATAGTCTGGTATTTTCCTGTGAGGCAATAGTAGGAAAGGAGGCCAATAAAACTGTTATTTTCGAGGGACATTTAAAGTACGTAGTTTTTAATCCGTACTGGAACGTGCCTGATGGAATTCTGAAAAAAGAAATTTTACCCCTATTGAATAGAGACCAAAATTATTTGACAAAAAACAACATGGAATGGTATCGGGGACAGCTAAGGCAGAGACCAGGCCCTGATAACCCTTTAGGTGAAATTAAGTTTGTTTTTCCCAATCCATTTGATATTTACTTACACGACACCCCTTCAAAATCCCTTTTTGGGGAGGAAAAACGGGCATTTAGTCATGGTTGCATTAGAATATCTGCTCCTTTTGAACTAGCCCTGTATCTTTTAAGAAATAAAAAGGATTGGGGAACAGATAAAATAAGCGCAGTTATGGATGGAAATGCTGAACGATATGTAGAATTGGGCAATTCGGTACCTATTTACATTGTATATTTTACGGCTTTTGTAGATTTTCAAGGAAATCTGAATTTCAGAAATGATATTTACGCTAGGGACAAGCCCTTATTGAAGATGTTAATGAAAAACTAGACCTTAAATGAACTTTTTTAGAACTTGGAGTGTTTCAAAAAATAACTGAAACACTATTTATGAATATTTTCGTAGGCAATCTCAATTACAAGCTAACCAATGAATCTCTAGAACAACTATTCACTCCATTTGGTGAAGTGAAATCAGCTAGAATAATAATTGATAAAATGAGTGGAAGAAGCAAGGGTTTCGGATTTGTGGAAATGCCCGATGATGAATCAGCTGCAAAAGCCATCGCTAGCCTCCATGAATCTGAGGTATTGGGAAGAAAGTTTATTGCGAGTGAGGCCAAGCCACAGGAGAGAAACTAGTTATTTCCGCCCTTTATCATCTTTCCCCTGAAATAACTATTGGAGGTATCGGACAACTGTCCGTTTTGGTCTCTGTATACCATATAAACTCCGATATCGGGGTTCTTCTCTAGCCAACTGAATGTAGCGTCCATTCCCATAACCATAAATGCGTTATCTAGCCCATCGGCCAAAATGGCTTTTGGGGCAAGAACTGTAACAGTAACAAGATTATTGTCAACTGGATAACCAGTTCTTGGGTCAATAATGTGACTAAAATACTGATCCCAAAATTGTACATATTTTTGATAGCTACCCGAAGTAGTGATTGCATTTCCCGATAGAGGGAGAATTAGTTCTTCTGAAAGATTTACACCCATTAGGAAATCTGGGTCTTGCACACCAACTCGCCAAGGATTACCTGAGGAATCAGTTCCATGAGCATATACTTCCCCACCAATTTCAACAATAAAATGGGTGATCCCTCTAGCCATTAAAAAGGAAGAAAGATAATCAACACAATAACCTTGGGCTATCCCGTCTAAATCTAAAGCAGTCTTAGGATTTGATTTAGTTAGTCGTAAACCATTGATAGTTAAACTGCTATTACGCGTTATCTCTAGTGTTTTGTTAATTGAAACAGCGTCGGGCTTAGTAGATGGTTTTTGTCGATCAAATCCCCAGAGCTTCAACAAGGGAAGAATTGAAATACTAAAAGTAGCATCGGTCTTTGCTTCTAAACCATGGGAAAAATTGATTAGTTCTACAAGATGGCTATCTAAGTTGGCGGATTTTCTTGATGAGTTAATTTTTGAAAGTAGGGAGTTGGGGTTGTACCTAGACAATGATTGGTCAAAGACATGAAATAAAGAATCAATTTGAGATTGAGAAACCGATTCAATGTGGTTTTTATATTTTACACTATAGGTGGTGCCCTGTGCTTTACCTGAATAGGAATAAAGAGAAAGAGAATGGACTTTGTTGGTCCGGCTACCCATCAGGGGTATGAGAAACAAAACAGTAAAACAAAAACGAATGGACATTAAGTGTGAATTAGGTAAACCTACAACTTAAAAATGAAGTCAAAAAAAAACCCCGATCTAAAAGATCAGGGTTTAATAAATACGGCACCTACCTACTCTCCCGGGACGAATCCCAGTACCATCGGCCATGAGGGGCTTAACTTCTCTGTTCGGTATGGGAAGAGGTGAACACCCTCGGCATAAGCACCATAAGAAAATATTCCGGTATTAAACGGAAACAATAATGTCATATTGGGAGTTGTAAACGAAGTAATTATATAAAAAAATTAAAGCTTACGGGCAATTAGTACTACTTGGCTTTACTGTTACCAGTTTTACACCTATAGCCTATCAACGTCATAGTCTCTGACGACCCTTAAAAGGAAACTCATCTTAAGGAAGGTTTCACGCTTAGATGCTTTCAGCGTTTATCCTGTCTGTACGTAGCTACTCGGCAATGCTCCTGGCGGAACAACCGATACACCAGCGGTACATACGACCCGGTCCTCTCGTACTAAGGTCATGTCCTTGCAATTTCCTAACGCCCACCACAGATAGGGACCGAACTGTCTTGCGACGTTCTGAACCCAGTTCACGTGCCACTTTAATCGGCGAACAGCCGAACCCTTGGGACCTTCTCCAGCCCCAGGATGTGACGAACCGACATCGAGGTGCCAAACCTCCCCGTCGATATGAGCTCTTGGGGGAGATCAGCCTGTTATCCCCGGAGTACCTTTTATCCTTTGAGCGACAGCCCTTCCATACAGAACTGCCGGATCACTTTAGCCTGCTTTCGCACCTG